>DAINRO010000009.1:45131-46503 GCA_036741795.1 Chloroflexota bacterium | reverse complement strand
GAGTCGGTGTAGGCGTGGGAGTCGGTGTAGGCGTGGGAGTCGGTGTAGGCGTGGGTGTGGGCGTGGGAGTCGGCGTGGGCGTGGGCGTGGGAGTGGGCGTGGGTGTAGGCGAAGGCGTAGGTGTCGGTGTCGGAGTCGGAGTAGACGTACCTCCTACGATCACATCGGGGAAATTCTTGTGTACGTTGTTGGAAGGACTATCCGGCGGGACCTGGGGATCATCTCCCAGGTTCTCCTCCCGGACCGGGGGCAGTGGCAGCGCATCAATCTGGATCTCGAATCCGTCCGGGAAGGCCCCTCCATCAAAACAGGTAATTTCGTAGTCACGAACCAGGAGGACAACCGCCCCGGCCGCGACGTCATCCAACGTCAGTTCCACCTGTGAGAACAGTGTCTCGTTCGTGCCGTCGTTGTCCTCATCGGTCTGAAACTCGAAGTATTGATCGCCGGCGAGGGGCTGAAAACGAACCTCGCATTCGCCTAGAGTCGATACCGCGAGTAGAACCACGCGTATGTCGGCGGGATAGTTGCCGTTAGTGACTATCACATCGACAGGGTGAATCGAAGACTCATCGACATCGAGGAGAAGGTTCTCCTCTTTCTGGGCGTCCACGCCGACGTCAGTGTCCGGGCATCCATCCTGGTCCTGGGCGCCGTCCAGGTCCTCGTCGACGGTCCGGCAAAGGTCCTCTGAATCGGGGATCCCATCGTTGTCATCGTCGTCGTCGCAGGCGTCACCCAGGCTATCGCCATCCGCATTCGCCTGGTCGGTGTTCGCTTCGTAAGGACAGTTATCGGCCGGAGAGCAGACGCCGTCGAGGTCCGGGTCACAACTGACTATCAACTGGATGACGTTTTGGTCTTGATTGTTTACCGGATTCGGGTCCTGTGCATCGATCGACACATTCGCGGCAATTCGAAGTTCAAATGATCCTGCCACTGCGCACGTGACACTGTACTCAGCCGTGATCGAGGCGGTACCGACATTGGAAATCTGAACGACCGAGAACTGATTTGGAGGAGCGATGATCGGGTTGTTGTCGAGTGGATTCTCCCATCGCGGAACACACGACGACGGTCCCACAAGCGACAGAGTGAGATCGGTTGTGGGCAAGCCAATCGTTTGAATTACAACCTCGCGCACCTCCTTGACCCCTCGCGCAACCTGGTCGCCGTCCGGGACGTCATCACCAACGACTTCGTCTTTGGCTATCTCGACCGATGCGTCCGGATTCGGCATGGGGGAGGGTGTAATGGTTACCGGTGTGGGCGATGGCGTGGGAGTTGGTGTTGGCGACGGCGTGGGAGTAGGAGTAGGTGTAGGCGTGGGAGTAGGAGTAGGCGTGGGAGTAGGTGTAGGCGTGGGAGTAGG
>DAINRO010000009.1:0-45031 GCA_036741795.1 Chloroflexota bacterium | reverse complement strand
GCGTGGGAGTAGGTGTAGGCGTGGGAGTAGGAGTAGGCGTGGGAGTAGGTGTAGGAGTCGGGGTTGCTGGAAGCGGACAGGTTGAACCGTCTGAGCGAATTTCACCGTGGTTGACGTTGTTCACCGCGTATGGGCTGGAGAATCCATCCAGGATCTTCGGAGGATCGCCCTCGAGAGAGTCGGTTAAAGTGAGTGGGCTGATTCCAGAACCAACTATCTCCACGGTTACGCGCACAACGACGCCGACCCCACTCTCTGTGGGAGCGCCTCCAAGTTCAGTTATCTCGAACCTGTAGTTGCCATCTGTCTGGGGAAACGTGTTCTCGCCGAGATAGAAGGGGGTGCCCACAGGCGCGGCCTGGAAAAACATCAGGCCATTGTCGGGGCCGCGAGCATTGATCTGTAGGACTGCCGGATTGAACAGGATGTTGACCGCGACGCCGTTTGCGCCCCCGCCGAGCACGGGATCGTAGGCCGGAACTTCATCGACGATTAAGTCCACATCGAAGATGTTGCCAACGGTGGCCACTCGGCAGGATTCCACAGAAGCGACTGCCAGCGCCGTGTTACCTGAATTGTTGGTATCGACGGCGAGGATGTCGACCTCCCCGGTTACGGGGTCGGCGTGATCGGCCAGAACAATCTTGATGCTGACGGCGGCGAAAGAGGCCAGAACTGCGGCCAGGGCGATTGCCAGAAATATTCCCGTCGACGAACGTGCTTGAATACTCATGCTCTGCCTGCAACAACCTTCGTTTCGCGCATTCTGTTACACCTTTTACGGGCGTTCGGACCGGCTCGGATTCGAGGCCGCCAGCGACCGAAGGAGTAGGCCCAGTACCACGGAGATGGGAAGACGTGTCCACCAGCCCAAATGGTCGACAACTGCACCCCCGCAGGTAGCCCTATAGGCGACGTCGAAGTAGTAACGATATGTCAATGTCGATGGTATGTGGATAACTCGGTGCCGGTCAATGGCCGGAAGTGCCGTAAATTCTTCATCGTTGAGATGGGACGGTGCCTCATCTGGCTACGGGAATTGATGGCTGCCGTCGGCTTGACACACGTCAAGCCGGAAACTAATCATTCGCTAATGCGTGAATACCTTGCGGTGGCGTTGACGGTTGCGGTCATAGCAGTGCTCTGCCAGTCGTGTGGCGATGACGGCTCGGAGGATCAGAGCTCGGAGACTCCATCAGTGTCGGCGAACGCATCTGAGTCACCAACGCCGACACCTTCGGTCAACCTGGTACCCCCCTTCGAGGGTCCTGACCGCGGCCCGGCTGCAACCGAGCGGACGGACTTCCGCGACGTCCCAGAATGGGAATTGCCCGAGCCTGATGCCCTGCCTACTGTGCCCGACGACGAGACCGACGCCATTTTCTTCCCACCGGATACAGTTGAATGTGCCGACGATTGGGTTCTTATTCAGCGCCCCTCAGAGGGTTTCACCATCTGTCACCCCCCTGACTGGCAAACGGCTGGCGACGGATACGTGAGCGCCGGCGTCGAGGATCGTTGGTACAGTCACGGACTGTTCAAATTTTCCGACGAGGCGCGGTCACAGCCTGAAGCCCACGTGAGTATATACGCCATCCCGCGGTTCGCAAGACCGATGGTATACACCCGAGATTGTCCCCGGCCTTACGGACTGACATTTGCGGGCGAAGCCGCTGTCATCTGCCCTGAATTTCCGGAGGAATCGCCCCAGGAAGACTTCGTTTCTTATCACGTTCGGAAGGGCGACTACGACTACTTTATCAATATCGTCCCGTACGAGATGGGAGACGATGAAGTGTTCGACCTTGCGGTCGACATTGCGCACACCTTCCAGCTGACCGAAATCTCGACCCCGTGAACCAGGCCCGCGCCTGCAACCTCTTGGTTGCAGGCATAGGCGTCCTGTTCGCCGCGTGCTCATCATCCTCCACACCCGGGGATATCCAGCCTTCCGGTGAAAGTGGTGCGGTCGAGGAATCAGCGACCAGTATCCTCACGCTGCCTGCAGGCTCTGCAGACGCGCTTGGTCATGGCGGCAGATTGGCAACAGGGGATTTCAATGCCGATGGTGTCGACGACCTGGTCGTTGGCGTTCCTGGTGCGGACGGTCTCGCAGGCGATCGCCAGGACGCGGGAGCCGCCTATGTATTGGAAGGGACGCTTGCAGCTGGAGAATCGAGTGCCTCTTCTGAGGCCCTACTTACAATCATGGGTGCGGTTGCCGGGGACAACCTGGGATTCTCAGTTGGTGCCGGAGACCTGAATTCAGACGGCGCCGATGACATCATAGTCGGCGCAATCGGGTCGAATGGTATCCCGGAGGTCCGGACCGATATGGGCGAGGTGTACGTGGTCTTCGGTGGCTCTGACACATCCGGTATCCTTGACATCGCAGAACGGGAATTCGACATCGTGGTGCAGCCCGCCGAAGGTTTTAGCCAGCTGGGCTCTGCACTTGCTCTTGGAGACGTTAACGGTGATGGAATTGACGACCTGGTCGCCGGGGCGCCTTTCGCGGGAAGGTTGGCAGGAAGCCCGGTAGGTGGACCGAGAACGACGGTAGGCGAGGTCTACGCCATCTATGGCGGAGAAGGCATTGGTGGCACCATCAGGGTGAGTGAAGGAGATGAGGACCTCCTCCTGCGTGGCGCATCGGAATTCGATCAATTTGGCGCATCCGTGGACATCGGCAACGTGAATGGTGACTCAATGGGGTACATCGTCGTAGGTGCGCCAGGGTTCGATCCCGCGGGTGGCCCCGCCGACGGTGGAGCAGCATTCATTTTCGATGGCGGAGGTTTATCGAGCCCTACCACAGTCGATCAGGCGAGCGAGAGCCTGAATGGTCATGTTGAAGGCGGTCGCGCGGGAGATCTCGCCGTGGCTGTTGAAGGTACTGGCTCGCTGCTGGTGGCTGCGCCAAACGAAGGCCTCACCGACCGCCCCGGATGTGGGGTCGCAAGGTACGGGAGCGCCACCTATGCTGGATCGGCTGCGGGAGAGTTTTTCCCCGGCGCTGCCGCTTCCGTGATCCTTGACGAAGAAAGTCTGCTCATCTTCGGCTCGCCGCTCGCGGATAGTGAGGCTGGAGCAGTGTTTCTGGTCGAAGCAGCCACCTCCGGCGAAATCGACCTCGCCGTCCCGCCGGACGGATCGAGAGTCCTGACGGGGAAGCCAGGTTCCGGTTTGGGCGTGGCCGTTTCGGTTGGGGACTACGACGGCGATGGCCGCGTTGAGTTGGCGCTGCTGGCTTCCTCCAGGGTCAGTAGTGCGTCCATCGCCGATAGGGGCGCCGTATACATCGTTGAGCTTTAGCACTTGCGTGGGATACAACGTCTGTAGAGACTTGAAAAAATGACGAAGTATTTGTTGCCTTTGGCATTTGGCGCCCTTCTGCTATTCGGTGCATCGAGTTGCGATTCCGAAGGCGCCGACAGCCAGAGTGACGTGATTTCGTCTCCAGGTCCGCCGTCCAGCGACATGCCCGGAAGCATCGCGTTTGCTTCCGATCGCGGCAATGGCTGGGATATCTATGTTCTAAATGCGAGTGACGGGTCTGAAACGCGGTTGACCATAGATCCGACCGAAGATCGTGAACCGGCGTGGTCCCCAGATGGTGCCAGATTGGCATTTCAATCAAGCCGCGGCGGATCAAAAAACATCTACCTGATGTCAGCCACCGGAGCCGACCAGGTGCCGTTTCTACCCGGCGCCGAGATCCAGGGTGGCCCGCGGTGGTCGCCGGATGGCTCGCAGCTCGCGTACTACTCGTTCCTGGCAGACGACGTTGGCTATCTGTGGGTGGCCGATGTGGCAGGTCCTGACTTCTATCCGCTGCTCCGGTCCATTCACCCTTCGCCTCCCGAAACACACTGTGGCGGGGGCTTTCCGGGAGGTTGGATAGACAACGACACAGTTCTGTTTCGAGGAGCATGGGGGGAGGGGGAAGCACTTGAGCTATGCACCGTCAATACGGACGAAACCGCGATCACGCCGATCTTGAGCGAAAGAGATGTAATGTCCTTTTACCCTTCGCTCTCACCCGATGGGACCACGATCGCCTACTCCCGTCAGCCGCAGGATCAGACTCACGACGACATCTATCTCGTTAGCGCCGAAGGCCGTAACCCTCTTCCACTCTTTGCGACGGAAGACTCCGAGAGCTACCCCACCTGGTCACCAGATGGCGAATGGATCGCATTCGTGAGTGCTTCAGACGGCGATGCTGAAATATATGCGATCAGAAAAAACGGTACAGACCTTCGAAAATTGACTAACAACGACTACCCCGATCTGGAGCCGGCCTGGTCGCCACCTACTTCGCAATGAAGTCAGGCGAAATCAAGTAGATTTCCCCGCAGTCTGTACGCTCCCTGCCGCTGCCGTCACTCCCCGGAGCAGCGACAATGAGTTCTGATATATCGTCACCGTCAAGGTCGTACCCGCTGAGGGAAGGACTCCCAAAGGCCTCGTGGCCAAGTATGTCATCTGCAGAGTGGCCCCGATAAACGACGGGCGAATCATCCGCCCTCTCTGGCGGCGGTTGGTTCGCGGGTAGGATGTAGACTTCACCGCGTCGGTCCATCACGTCGGTTGCAGCGATGGCCAGTTCCAGCTCCGGTCCGCCACCGAATTGAGAGGACGCCGCATTCCGTCCCAATCGCGCCAGCGGTCCGGGGCCTAGCACTATTGCCGTTTCGTCACCCGCCCGGAGGTTCCCGCCTCCACTCCGAATGAGGAATAGTCGCGCCTCGCCGGCCAAATCCTCGGAATTCTCGGGCCCGTCCGCACTGACTGCCCCAAGCCAGAGGTCGGAAACACCATCGCCATCCCAGTCACCACCTGCTATGGCATGGCCCAACTGGTCGCCGGCTTCGGCGCCGCCAACTGACAGTAGGACTGGCGCCTCGGCAAGGTCGATCACGCCACCAGCGGGTGGACTTTCCAGGACATAGGTGAGCCCTGACTTCTCTTCCCCATCCACTTCCGCGAACGTCGCGGCGATAGCGAGGTCAGGAGTGCCGTCGCCCGAGAAATCCCCCAACCCCATTGCCTCCGACAAGTGGTTACCGGTGGCGGCTCCCAGCACGGTCGTCGTGGCATCCGCTGGCAACACCATTGTCGGGGTCAGTGAACTGCCGGCAACGACATAGGCCTCGCCCGATTCCGGTCGCTGGTTGCTGGCGCCGTCAGCGACGTGAGCACCGATGAGGAGGTCGTCCAATCTATCCCGGTCGAAGTCCGCCGATTGAAGAGTCAGGCCGGCACCGTCACCCGGCTTCGCTCCGCGGATGTCAGCGGGCATCTGATCAACTGAAAGGTCTATGCGATCCTTTGATTCCTTCTGCGATCCCAGGTGCACATATACGATCCCCGGAGATTCGGTCCCGGTGGCCGGGTCGACACCAAGGGGAGCGGTCATAGCGAGATCGTCGATCGAATCGCCGTTGAAATCGCCGGCCGCCAGGGCATGCCCGAGTGCAGCCCCCGCGAACGGGCCGTAGAACGTGGGGCCGGTTCTGGCACCGCTGTCTGCTAGATCGACGATGGACTCTGCAGAGGTTACATCCGTGACGATTACCACCTCACCCGCATCCTCGCGAGCCTCGTCGGGACCATCTCCGCCTGTCGCCGCCAGTGCCATGTCCAACCGACCATCGCCGTTGAAATCTCCCACCACCGCAGCCGCCAGGTGGTCACCACTGTCCGACCCAACAAAAGTTGTGTGGGATGCGTCTCGCGCAGCCTGGACACGGGACTCCAGGTCTTCGCCGCCACAACCAGCGGCCGCAATCAGGAGCCACAGCGAGAGGACGGCCACGAAGGCCCCGACCCCTCCCCTTTTTGTCAACTGATTGAGGATAGACTCCCACCGTTGCCCGCGTATGGCATGAGAAATATACTGTGTCAAAGTCTGCGGCAATCCTTTAGTAAGCCAGGCACGTAACAGCAAGTAGTCGTGAAAAACCTCACTATCATTTCAATTATCACGCTACTGTCGTTGGTCGCCGCTTGCAATGACGAGGACGCCGGGGATGGCGACACCGGAATTGGGGGAGTGGGAATCGACACCACGTCGAGAGTTCCATCGGGGGAAGTCTTTGAGCACCTGGAGGGACGGCTGCCCTCAGACTTTCCCGCGAACTTCCCGATTTATCAGGGCGCCGAAATCGCGCGCGGGGATACCGTGAGCGATCGCTTCGCTATTGACCTTAGAACCCAGGATGATATGGACACTGTTGCGGAATACTACAGGGCACAACTCAACTCGGCCGGATGGCAGTTGATGGAGGAGACGGCAAAAGCCGGGTCGGTGCTTTTCCGGTTCACATCAGAGGACGGCGTCCACGAGGGTGAGGTGGGGATAGGGAAGCTTCAGGAAAGGACCTGGATATTGATCGCCATGAGCCGGCCCACATGATGAATACGCTTAAGGCCACTATCGTCTTAGTGATAGGCACCCTGGTAATCGCTGCTTGCGACGATGGCGGATCCGTCGCCGCCGTCGACCGCCTTGAATGCGACTCTGTGGCGGCATTCGACTCATACCACATCGACTCTCGAACAGCCCTAACGGTCTCTGAAACGGGTGCCCAGGCGACGCCCAACCCGAACGATCTTGCGCCGTTTTCTGTGTCCTGGGACGTCGAGGCGGACTTCACCGATGGCGGCGAATCGGCGCAGGGAAATTTGATTACCAACGACTCAGGTAGTGAGGGCCACTCCCAATTCATACACATCGGTGATTCTTCATGGGTTGCATTCGGAGGGGGCGACTACATCGCACGAGAAACTCTCGTAGGCCCCATACCGTTTCCCCCGTCGGACACTTGCAACGCTCTGGCGCCGGATCTCGAGCTTGCATCGATGGGGGGAACGCCTGAGGACGTCAACGGGATCAAGAGTGTCAGGTACGAGATATCGGATCTTCCGGCCACTGCACTCGCTGACATGCCGTCGCTCGGAAGCTCAGGTGATGCCGTGACAGTCGTCGACAAGTATGACGGCACAATTTGGGTAGCATCCGACGGCTACATTAGCAAGCTCGAACTGGCGGGCGATGGTGAGTATGAGGGGGGGCGTCGCGCCATGAACGTCGAGCTGGCTTATGAGTACTCCGACATCAACGACGTTGACGCGGAGATTGTCGCTCCACAACCACGCGCCGGCCAGTAGACGAATGGTGCCCGATTTGGGCGAACGAGGCATTTGACGTAAGAAATAGCGTATAATTCGCCTGTCTGAAGCCGGGTACGACCTTTCTGGACTGCGGTGGTCCCGGCTTCCCGCTGGACAATCGAATCAAGGGGGTGCACACGGCGTGTTGAGTGTACGGCGCCGATCCGACTTTTCCCCCGAGAATGGGTATTTCGCCCCATGCGCTGCCGCGCGCCGATCGAACACGATTGAGCCAGACATGGGCCGACGCGTTCCGACCGACCTTCCCAAGAGTGATCCAGATCACTGCGCTTACGCCCTGATTCCTGATTTATGGTTCATGAATAGTTCGGTTCATGAAGCCAGCCAAAGGGGGACGCCATGACGAACCTAAACCACACTGGCATCGGCCATCTAACCTCCTTGCATCGGCTGCGGTCGCTCGTCCTGGGAGCGCTGATCGTTCTTTCCGCACTGTTCATATTTACCGATAGCCCACCTGCCCTCGCAGCCGCTTACACCGTCGACACGACCTCCGACGCCAACCTGACGGCATGCACCGGGGCGGCAGGGGACTGCTCGCTGCGAGGCTCTATCAACAACGCCGTGGCAAACGCCGGCACGGATTCGATCACGTTTACCCCCAGCGTGTTCACAAACTCCACTACCTCGCCCGATACGCTTGGAGTGACCGGCAGATATACGTCAATTGCCACGGACTCCTCGGGGTTTCCGGTGGTCACCTATATCAACGCCACCAACTTTGATCTCCAGGTGATGCATTGCAATGACGCCAACTGTGCAGGTGGCGACGAGAGCATCACCTCACCGGACGCGGGAACCGAAGGCGAGAATACGTCGCTCGTGCTCGATGCCAACGGTTTCCCCGTAGTCGCCTACCAGGACGTTTCCACATTTGACCTGAAGATACTGCACTGCAACGACGTCAATTGCGCCGCTGGCGGCGACACCATCAGTTCCGTCGACACAGGAGCCTCTGCCGTCGGCTACTACGCCTCCCTGCTGCTGGACGGTAGTGGTTTCCCGGTCGTCAGTTACTGGGAGAGCACCGGCGCTAACCTGAAGGTGCTCCACTGCAACGATGCCAACTGTGTCGGCAGTAACGAGAGCATCACCTCGCCAGACACCACTGGCTCGGTCGGCGCAAGCACCTCGCTAGCCCTCGATGGGTCTGGCTTTCCAGTGATCAGCTACTACGACATCACTAACGGGGACCTGAAGGTGATGCACTGTAACGAAGTCAATTGCGCTGGAGGCGGGGAGAACATCAACGCCCCGGATACCGTTGGCGCGGTCGGCACCTTCACATCGCTTAAGCTTGATAGCTCTGGTTTCCCGGTTGTCAGCTACTACGATGCTACCAATGGCAATCTGAAGCTGCTCCACTGCAACGACGTCAACTGCGCAGCCGGAGGCGATAGCATCACGTCGCCGGACACCACGGGAGATGTAGGAACTGACACTTTCCTGGGTCTTGATGGTTCCGGATTTCCGGTTGTCAGCTATTACGACAACACCAACGATGACCTGAAAATGCTGCGCTGCGGAAACGCCAACTGTACCGCAGGCAACACCGTCGTCTCGCCCGATACAGCCGGCAGCGTCGGCCAGTTCACGTCTCTGAGGATGTCCGGCGGCAGCCCCAAGGTCGCTTATTGGGATGAGACCAATGGCGACTTGAAAGTGCTGAACTGCATAGATCCCAACTGCGGCATCATCACCTTGGGCTCTGCGCTTCCGGCGCTGACCAATGCCGGTGACGCCATCTATGGGGCCGCCGCCGTAACCGTAGACGGCGTGACCGGAGCTTTCGATTGCCTCACGATCTCCGGATCTGGGGCCGACGGCAACACAATCAACGGTCTTCAGATCAAGCGGTGTTCGGATGGCATCGAGATCTCGTTTGGGGCTGACGGCAACATAATCGGGGGGACGACTGCGCCCGAACGAAATGTTATCTCCGCCAATCTGAATGGGATCCACATCACCGGCTCGAACGCTGCTAACACCAGCATCAGGGGAAACTACATCGGCACGAACGCTACCGGGACTCAGTCATCGGCCAACACAACCGGCGTCTATGTCGGAACAACCGCCACGGTTACGACCATCGGTGGCACAACAGCCGCGTATCGGAACGTTATCTCCGGCAACTCGAGCCGGGGCATTCATATCGCTGGTGCCACCAGCACAGTCGTACAGGGCAACTACATCGGGACAAATGTCTCCGGCACGGCAGCCCTCGCCAACGGCGGCACCGGTGTTTTCGTCGATGGCGCGACTGCGAATTTCATCGGCGGAGCGACGGTTACGCCTGGTACCCCTCCCGGGAACGTCATCGCTGGAGATACCTACGGTGTCGCCATCCAGCATGACACTGCCGACGCCAACAAGGTATGGGGCAACATCCTGGGCCTGGACGCGGCCGGCACGACGGACATCACGGCAACGGGAGATGTCGGCGTCTGGATGATTACGTCGGCTGACTTCAACGAGATCGGCGGACCGACAACCGACAAGCGGAACGTCGTCTCTGGCTACACCCGGGGCGTGGCAATGCACGACACAGGCACCACCGGAAACACGGTTTACAACAACTATCTCGGCACGGACATCACCGGAACACTCGATCGCGGGAACGCGGCCCACGGCGTGAGCGTCGGTTACGGGGCCTCCGCCAACACGATCGGCACCTCTAATGCGGGCAATGTGATTTCCGGCAACGACCAGGAGGGCATCCGCATCGGTGAGGGCGGAAGCGACTCTCCGAACAACATCGTTCGCGGCAACAGGATCGGCACCAACGCCGCCGGGACGGGGGCGCTGGCTAACACCGGTGAGGGCATCTACATCGACGGAAGCAGCGGCACTATCGTCGGTGGTGCGTCCGTTGGAGAGGGGAATGTGATCTCCGCCAACACTGCCGTGGGCCTCTGGATCGATGGCGCTGGTGCCACGGGAAGCGTTGTGAAGGGAAATTACATTGGCACGGACGTAACGGGCACCGTGGACCTCGGAAATGGTAGCGCGGGAGTGCGGGTGGAGGATATGTTCTCTGCTGGTACGTTCGGCGGCAGCGGAGCAGGCGAAGGGAACATAATTTCCGGCAACGGCTTCGTTGGCCTGGACATTCAGGGCGCGGACGGCGCCCTCGTCTACGGCAACTACATCGGCACGAACTCGGCCGGCGCCAACCTCGGCAACACGATCTTCGGCATCGAGCTGGATAGCTCCTCAAACGGCAACTTTGTCGGCGGCACGGCCGCGGGTCAAGGCAATACAATCGCCTTCAACACGACTGATGGTGTCGTCGTCTACGACGGCACCGCCACCGGAAACCGGATCCGCGGAAACTCGATCTACTCGAACGGCGAGCTGGGCATCGAGCTCCACCCCAACGGCGTCACCGCGAACGATGCGGGTGACGGCGATACGGGTGCGAACGACCTCGAAAACTTCCCCATCGTCACGGCCGCCACTTACATCGGCACCACGCTCACCATCTCCGGGACATTGGATAACACCAACGGGGCCGGCCATGACATTGACGTCTTTCTGACTGACGTTGCCGATGCTAGCGGGAACGGCGAGGGGAAGCGATTCATGGGGACGACCACAGCGACCGCACCCAGCGGCGCCTGGAGCCTGGTGCTGACCAGCCAACCGTTCCCCACCAACGCCTTCGCCACCGCTACCTCAACCGACCAGTCGCCGGGAAACACGTCCGAGTTCTCGGCGGTGTTCGACACAGACTTCGATAACGACGGCATTTCTTCGGCTACCGACAATTGCCCGCTGGCTCATAACCCTCGCCAGGAGGACGTCGACGGGGACAGCGTCGGTGATGTCTGTGACAGCGCTGTCCGCAACCGATTCGAGGCGACCTCCAGTAGCATCGACACGCGCTTCACCACCGCGCCGGGCCAGGCGTTGCCCATCCAGACGCGGATGATCGCGCCGTGGGACATCAACCCCACGTCCAGCACCCCGATTGGCGGTATCGTCGCCGAGATCAACTACTCCTACCGCTTCGGCGACAACTGCACCTCCTCGACGGGTGACGCCCAGATCCCCGCCCTTCAGAATGCGAGCATCGATAATTCGCCCAGCAATCTCGTGAACGTCGGTTCCTTTGGTGGCGACGATGATTCCGACGGGATCATCAATGGAGTCGAAAGATACCCGCGCTTCCTGAACGGCTACCTGGATCGAGACCGTCTTTCGGAGATCGACAATGATGGCGATGGATCCATTGACGAGGACACAGCAAACGGTATCGATAGCGACTTCGACGGTAAGGTCGACGAAGACCCGGTCGGTACGCCGATAGTCCCGCATGCGCGCTACTACGGAGGCGTGGGCGTCGATTACGTGAACGTCCTGGTCTTCGAGGAAGTCGCCAACTCGCTCTACCGGGTGGAGGTCGTCTGGGGCAACCCACTCGAGTACTACGATCGCTACGACCGTGCCTGCGGCCCGTTCGAATTCCGCATGACGATCGAAAGCACGAGTGCCGACAATCCTTTCTCGGCGCCGAACGAAGCGGGCGGCGTCGTCCTCGTAACTCCAGGAGCTGGCACGAAGCTGTTCAGATTCGAGACCGTAGACAATCCCGATGGCGACGGAGACACAGTGCCTAACAACATCGATAACTGCCCGCAGGTCTCGAATCTGAACCAGGCCGACACCGACGCGGACGAGATCGGCAATTCCTGCGAACCGACATCCGGTCCGTGCTTCGGCGTCAGCACCGTCGACTGTGATGGTGACTCGCACACCAACTGGGACGACAACTGCCCGACTGTATCCAACGCCGCGCAGTGGGAGGCTGAAGCCCGCAATCCGCTGCCCTTCGGTTGGGGGTATCTCCACGACGCCAACGGGGACGCATGCGATCTCAATCCGCTGGGCTTCGACCTCGGGAACGTTCTCCGCATCAACCGCTATTCGGATCCAGTCTGTATTGGGACTGATGCCGACTCCGACGGCTGGTGTGCCGCTGATGACGAAGCCTCGGACAATAACGCTTCTGACACTCCAGAAGGAGGAGGGGGCGGCGGGGATACCGCCTCCTGCACGAACGGTGTGGACGACGACCTCGACGGCCAAACCGATTTCGCCGACGCCGGCTGCACGGACGCTGATGGTGACCGCATCATCAACTCCGTGGACGTCTGTCCGCAGGCCGCTGACCCACTGCAGCTGGACACCGAAGCTACCAGCACGGGCGGGGATGCCTGCGGTGTCCTACCGAACGGAGAGCGGCCTTACGTGGCGGAAATGGATGCCTACCCCTCCCGGGTGAACGCGCACGCAAACATCCAGGGAAGAATCGTCGAGCCGGCGCCACGCAAGCTGCACGAAACCCGCGGCGGCTACGTCGAACTCACCGATCCAGGCTGGGTGATTACCCCCGGTGCCAGCATCCCCGACGGCGCGATTAGAGAAGCCGTATCCACCGTCGTTGGTACGACGCTCGCCCCGTCGCACACCTGCAACTACCCATTGCCGGTCACCTTTACCCTGGTCGACGCCAGCCTCAACTACGGCGACGTTATCTCCACTGAATCCGGCTATGGTCCGCTGGTTGCGGACGTGAGCCCCGCTAACGGCTTGTCCGATGGAGCAGAGAAGATGCCGTCGTTCCTGACGACCGCCGGTATCCTCGATGATGACGGCGACGGGATCGCCGACGAGGACGCCGCAGATACCCTCGACAACGACGGCGACGGCAGGACGGACGAAGACCGTCCGGCCCTCGTCAGGCTCTTCGGGCAGACTTACCCGCCGCACGCACCGCATGTGCTCAACGTGATGGTGTATGCCCCTGTTACAAACAACAACGACGGCGACGGTGCCACCAACGAGGACCCCGTCGATGGCATCGACAACGACGCACCCCCGGATGGACGGGTAGATGAGGACCCGGCGGAGAGCTACAAGGCAGTCTTCATCCTCGGAGACCCTTCGACGAGTCCGCTGGTCGGTAGCGTCAGCGCCCTCTGCACGCCGTTCGAAGCAAGGCGCACGCGCCTGGCCGTCACCCTGGACAATCCGTTGACCGCAGCCGGGGGCGAAGGCGGCCTCATCAGCCTTCAGAACTCCGCCACTGCAGGCACCTCATTGTTCTCGTCGCAGTTCACGGAGCAACCGGGCTCGACACTTGCCCCCTTCTCGCCGACAACGACTTGCAGGGCGGCCCCGACAACACAGATATCGACCCGTGGAACCCACGGCTGATTAGCCCGCCGGGTGATCTCGACGGCAACGGCGTGCCCGAAGCGTGCGAATTGCTCTTCCCGCCCGGCGGTGGCGGAGGAGGACTGCGATTCGTGCCCTCGAGCTTGATGACGACTAACTGCGATCCTGAGGACGACTGTGACAACGACGGTCGCGACAATACGGCCGACAACTGCTTCAGTGAGCACAACACGACCCAGGCCGACTATGACAATGACGGCATCGGCGACAGATGCGACCCCAACACCACTCTTCCTGACGGCGCTTCGCAGGTCCTCACTGCCAACGGCCCGGTTTGCAACCAAATGGGCGGCGTCGTCGATGTGGATCGAGATGGTTACTGCGTCGGCCTGGATCCAGACGACGAGAATAGTGCCCCAATCGGAGGTCGTCCGGAGATCGGAGCGTTCAATGCGACCTTCTGTGGCGATACGTACGATAACGATGGCGACTGGAACCCGCCGAACAGCCCAGCCGGCACAGGGATCGACACGGCCGGCTATCAATCGATTCCGAGGGATGTGGGATGTGCGGACGGAGACAACGACAACATCGCTGACCACCTGGACAATTGCCCACAGACCACCAACAACAACCAGGCCGATAAGGACGGCGATTCCGCGGTAACCTCGGGCCAAATTGGGCAACAGCCCTTCATGCGTACCACGTTTGGCGGACCTGTCGAGGGGCCACCGTCCCAGGTCCTGGGTCAGCCCTTTATGCGCACCGACAGATGGGGTGGTGACGCCTGCGATCCTGATATCGATGGCGACCTTCTGCCCAATCAAAGTGAGCCCGCAGGGCCTTGCCCGGCAGGAGAATCGGATCCAATTCGGAACCCGGACTGCGACGGAGACCTGATGGGAGACCTGACAGAATACATCTTCTCCCCGGTGTGCGGCACCACAGCACTAGGCCCGGGCTTCACATGCCCTGGAAGTGGGAGCATGTGCCTACATCCATTGGACGCCACGTTTGACACCAATTCACAACCCGACTGGAAGGTGCATTCAGATGGAGCGACCAGCGACTTCCTGTTCAACTATGGCGAAGTAATGCTGCACCTTGAGGCCTTCAAGGACAGCCAGTCAGCAATCGCGGTCACTCCGAACCCGTGCCAGACCGATGGCGATCCGGGTGAGCATCTGAACGGGGATGCCGACGTAGATGGATTCCGGAACGGCGTGGAACGGTATATCACGACATCGCACACACAGAAATGTGCTGCAAACACGGTGCCCCTGAATGAGGCGGTTGACTCGCAGCCAAGCGATAACAACGACGACAAGAGGACAAACCTCTCGGACGTTTCACGTGTTGGAGCTGTGTACAACTCGGCATTGGGATTGGCCACTCAGCATCTCTACAACCGGCGCTTCGACATCAACGCAGACGGCACAATTAACCTCTCAGACATATCACTCATGGGCCAATTGCACCTCTATAACGTTCTTTGCTCGTAGCGACGAAATGCACGGGACCTGCCGGGGCCGCTATTGGCCCTGGCAGGTCTTGTTGTAAAACGGCGAAAACCTCACAAGGTCAGCGAGATTGATTATTGCGTCCGCGTTCACATCAAACCGCGGCTGATAGAGAGGCGAGCCCAGGCTTGTGTTGTAGGAGTTTGCGATACGGCTGACGTCGCTCAGGTTAGTCCATCGGTTATCGTCGTTGTCGGTTGGCCAGCTATCGAATTCTTCGTCACCCGGAGTCGATGTCGCTGCACAGTGGCGAGCGGCCAGGTAATAGCCATAAGCCTCGTGCCCCCGGGCGAACCCGTCGCAATCGGTGTCACCTCCGGGAACGGCCCAGGGCGGCAGGTTCTGCGCGGCGTTCGCCCAGTCGGGGCAATTGTCCGCCTGGTCAAGCACCCCATCTCCGTCGCGGTCGCCAAAGCAGTTGGCGCCGAGGAAGAGGAGTGGCTCGCGGAAACCGTCCGGGTCGCCGGTGAAACCGCATGTGCTCGCTTGCGATTGCGTCCAGCCGGCAGATACCAGCGACGAAGCGACTACCGGGCCGTCAGTCGGCTCATGGTAACCTCCCTGGAGGCGGTAGAGGAGCAGAGCGCCTGCCACGTGTGGTGTCGCCATACTCGTGCCCCCGGCCCAGGCGTACAGCCCGTTGGGGACCGTGGACACGATTTCTACCCCGGGTGCAGCGAGATCGACCGAGGACCCGAAGTTGCTGAAGCATCCGAAAGAGTCATCGTCAGTTTCTGTGCAGTTGCTGAAGGACACTGTCCGGTCCAGAAAACTACCGGGGACTCCGTCGAAGTCGGCATATGCCGACACGGTCAGGCCCTTGCTGCAATTGCCGGGGCCGCTTGTCGCCGCGTCTTCGCCATCGTTGCCCGCTGCCGTCGCAACAAGAATCCCTCTCGCTACGGCGTTGCTCACTGCCGTGCACAACGCTCCACTGGGCGGTCCGCCCAGGCTGGCGTTGATGACCAGGATGTTGATCCCCGGATCGCCATCTAAGGAGCCGTCGTTGAACTCTCTGCGGCGGCCGGTCACCCAATCGAACCCGGCGACGGCGCACGATGTGAACCCGCTACCAGTTGAGTCGAGAATCTTGATTGCCCAGAGCCGTGCCCCAGGAGCAACTCCCACGACTCCGCGGTTGTCATCCTTCGCGGCGATTGTCCCTGCCACATGCGTCCCGTGGAAAAAATCGTCGTCGAAGCTTCCGCCTGAGCACGCAGGACCGGTGAATCGCACACCGCCGGCAACGTTCAAGTCAGGGTGATCGATGTCGATGCCACTGTCGATTACTGCCACATCCCCGTTAATATCCGGCCCGGCCGCACCCCCGATCCCGGCGCCGGGGTACAGGTCGTCGTCGATACGATCGATTCCGGTTGGTAGCGTCTGGAATGGGCTCTCGTGGATAGCAGCCCTGATAATCGAGTCCGGCTCCACGGCCAGGACCTCAGGATCGTCACGCAGAGCTTGCAGCCGATGCTCCGGGACGATGGCGGCGAAACCGCGAATTCCCTCGGAGTAGTAAGTCAATGGTTGGATGCCGAAGGTTTCGGTGACCCGATTTGAGGTCGACGGGCTAGCGTCTGCGCGGAGCGTCACCAGGTAGCGCCCTTCTAGATCACCTTCTTGACCGGTGACAGGGATGGCCGAATCGGAGGAGAGTAGCACGAGCGATACGACACTAGCTGCAAGAAGAGTCGAAAGCAAACGCGATGCGGGGAGCATTGGACTGACTCAGACTAACCGGCGCCGGTTAGGGTCATTCTCTCACGGCTTGGCGTTCAGCGGGCCTCGCCGCCGAGGCATGACAGTATCTCTGCACTGTTGGACTCCATCATCTCGATGTACGGACGGTCTTCTTCCTCGATTGAATCTGTGCTCAGCGCGCACACGCGCGCGTTGTAATCGCTGGCGATCGATTCGAGAGCCCCGTCGCCCATTCCAACCTCGGTAAAGACGGCATTCGGCTGCCCGGATTCCAGGGCTGACCGAATAGCATCTTCACCGTCTTCGGCCAGCGTACCCGCGATGGTAAGGCCGTACCGATTGGCCCAATGGATCATGGAATCGTGCTCGGTTACTAACGATCGATTCTCAGCGGGAATTGCTGCCATGTCCGATTCGATGTGCTGGTGGAGGGCCTTGATGCGCTCTACGTACGCTGCGAATAGCGCGTCGTAGTACGGCTCGTTGATCTCGTCGATGATGACCATGCTGTGTGAGACCGTCTCTGCGTAAATGGATACCAATTCCGGATCGAGATAGAGGTGAGGATTATCGCCCACCTCCTTGGCGAATATGGGAAACCCGCCGATAGGTTGTTGCGTGCTGGGGGAAGGCACGTTCCGGACGAAGTCGACCATGAACAGGCGACCATCTGGCCGGTTCGCCTGGACGAAGTCGATTGTGGGTTGGTCTAACCCCAGGCCATTGACCAGGACCAGGTCAGCCTCCTGGACGAGTGTTGCTGCCTCATCGTCTGGCACGAAGGTGTGCGGATCTGCGCCCGGCGGAATCAATGATGCCACTGCCACCTGGTCGCCACCCATTTCCCGGACGAAGTCAGCGAAGATCGGGAGGGAGACCACTACGTTCCAGGGCTCATCGGACCAATCATAGGCCGGTGTGGGAATCGAAGGGTCGGCTGGCTCAGCATCAACGTCCTCCTCACCTCCATCGCACGCCGCGAACAGAGTGAATGGAACCAGTGCAAGGAGCAACACCATTGGCATCCCCTTCGCTGGCATTTGTGGCTCCCGAAGCAGAGGGGGCTAACCCTTGAGGATTCGCAGTTCCGCGTCGAAAGACGGGTCCGGCCCAACCTCGGCTGCAGTGGCTTCAACTGCCTGCTGCAACTCGATATCATCAATCACCAGGCGTTGAAGGAGGGCCACCGTTGTGTCGTCAGTGTGCTTGGCCGACACCGGCTTCGTCCAGCTCACAAAACCGCTCGCGCCGCGTGCCAAGAACGCCTCCGCCGTTGTCTGAGAGCGGAGGCCATCACACCCCATCATCACAACCACGGCATCACCGAAGTCTCCTTCCATGCTCTTAGCTACGAACTCTGGACCGATACCGAACAGGGGGTCCCCCTCGCCGTTTTCGTACCTCGCTTTGCCCAGGCGGTTCATCTGTTCGGCGGGGTACTTGGTTTCGTCATACGGCTCCCCCGTAAACAGACTGACGTACTCCGTGCCGGTCTTCTCTCCAGTTTCGGCATCAACCTCAGTGGTGATCCCGGCATGGACCCGAAAGAGTACGAGATCGTATTGACGCGAAGGCAAAGTACGGTAAAAGTCGACGGTCACAGCGTCACCGTTTACGTAGTCCACCTCGTATCCGCCACGCGAAAGTATGTCACGCGCCTGCGAAACGAACTCAGGGTTGGGCTGAGTTAGCTCCAGTTGATCGATGATCACCGCTCGTTGTTGGCCATCATTCGCCGCTGAAGATCCGCTGCCGCCGGAACCGGAGAGGGCAATGACGACTGCCCCAAAGACAACTACGGCGACAAGTACCAGTCCTCCAACCAACAGGGGCGTGCGAACACGTATCGATCCTGCTCGGGGTTGAGAGGAAGGCGCCTTACGCTTCCGGCTGTTCGCCATAACCAGTCCATTCAGGATAGCACCCGGGGTGCAGGTGGACTACTGCTTACGGGCGAACCACGTCGCGCCGGCGACGAATACCAGGGCCAACGGCGCGAGCAAGATCAAGATCCATGCACTGGACGATGTGCTGCCAGACCCGGCAGAGCCCACTCCAGCCTCCTCCGCAACAGGCAGGTCTACGATTCCACCGACGGCAGGCGCAGCGGTCGGCATGGGTCCGCTCAATGTATTGACGATTGTGCATGTGCCCGCACTCAGAGGAGCCGAGCAATTCCCAGTTGAGGTATAGCCTCCAGGGATGATCGGCTCCGTGGCGGTACAGGTTGGGTCGCCCGTGAAGTTGTTGATGATGAAGACGGCTGGTGAAGCCTCAGAAACCTGTTGGCTGGCGGGCGCCACGCTTGCCCCAAAGCAGACCAGTGAGACAGTTATCGACCCGGTTGTATCAGGGACGAAGTCCTTAACAACGGTGAACGTCGTCTGTGTCGATGTGTTCACGATCGTGCAGGCGCCTGTCGCGAGGGATGCCGAACAGTTACCCGTGGACGAGTAGCCAGCCGGTATTGGCGACTCCGTGGCCGTACAATTCGGGTTGCCCGTGAAGCCGGTCACTGTGAAAGAAGCCGGGGTGGCCTCGGACGCCGGAGCGCTCGCCGGAGACGCTGTTCCTGAGGCGCAGGCGAGCGACACCGTAACGCTCGCAGCGTTGTTCGGTACGAAGTCTTTACTCACCACGAACGTGTCCGTGTTCAGGTTGTTCACGATCGTGCAGACGCCCGCGCTCAAGAGTGCCTGGCACGACGCGGTGGATGTGTAGCCGGCCGGGACTGGCGACTCCGTCGCTGTACAGTTCGGGTCGCCGATGAACCCCGTGACCGTGAACATCGCCGGCGTGCTCTCGGACGCGCTCGCCGACGCAGGCAAGGCAGTACCACTGGCGCAGGAGAGCGACACAGTGACGCTGGCGGCACTATTCGGTACGAAGTCCTTGTTCACCTGGAAGGTATCGCTGGTGATGTTGTTGACGATGGTGCACGTTCCGACGCTGAGGAGTGCAGCACACGTCCCGCTGGACGTGTAACCGGCTGGTATCGGCGATTCGGTGGCCGTACAGGTCGGGTCACCCACGAAGCCCGTGACCGTGAACGATGCCGGAGTCGATTCTGATGCGCTGGCCGACGCCGGGCTGGCTGTTCCGCTGGCGCATGACAGAGACACGGTCACGCTGGCGGCGTTATTCGGGACGAAGTCCTTCTGAACGGTAAAGTTGTCGGTTGTTGGCGTGTTGACGATTGTGCAGGAAGCGGTGCCCCCATCACTGATCGGTAGGTTTGCGCAGCCGGCCTGGTTCGCGGTGTATCCCGCGGGGACACCCTCGGTGGCGGTGCAGGTGGCACCAGCGTTGAAGCCCGTAACCGTAAAGTTAGCCGGGTCAGACTCAGACGCCGAAGTGTCATCGTTCGCAACCGACCCGGATGAGCAGGTAAGGGTAACGGTCACGTTGGCGGCGTTGTTATCGGTGAAGTCCTTGTTCACGACCACCTGGGCCGAGCGAAGGGTATTGACGATTGTGCACGTGCCGGCAGACAACGGGGCGGAGCATGTGCCCGTCGAGGCATAGCCAGCCGGGATCGGCGACTCCGTCGCGGTGCAGGTCGGGTCTCCGCTGAAGCCCGTCACCGTGAACGAAGCGGGGGTGCTCTCCGAGGAGGAAGCAGAGGCCGGCGCCACGCCCGCGGGACCACAGGACAGGGTCACCGTCACGCTGGCCGCACTGTCCGGCACGAAGTCTTTCTGCACCGTGAACCCGGCAGTGTTCAGCGTGTTGACGATCGTGCAAGTACCCGCCGACAGCAACGCACTGCATGTACCAGAGGATGTGTACCCGCTTGGCACAGGCGCCTCAGTCGCCGTGCAGTTGGGGTCGCCGGTGAAACCGCTGACAGTGAATGCAGCTGGCGCGCTTTCCGAGGCGCTGGCGGACGCCGGCGCAGCCGTGCCCGAGGCGCAGGAGAGGCTCACTGTCACGCTGGCCGCGCTGTTCGGCACAAAGTCCTTCTGCACTGTGAAGTTCGCGGAGTTAAGCGTGTTCACGATCGTGCAGGAGCCCGCACTCAGGTTCGCCGCGCAAGTGCCGGTCGAGGTGTATCCCGTCGGAACCGGCGCCTCAGTCGCCGTGCACAGCGGGTCGCCGGAGTAACCGCTTACGCTGAACATGGCGGGCGAGCTCTCCGTGGCGCTCGCAGATGCGGGAGCGGCCGTCCCGCTTGCGCAAGACAGGCTGACCGTGACGCTGGCAGCGCTGTTATCTGAGAAGTCCTTGTTGACGATGAAGGTGTTCTGGTTGAGCGTGTTCACGATAGTACAGGTACCCACGGACAGAGGGGCGGAACACGATCCCGTGGAACTGTAACCGCCAGGGATGGGCGCCTCCGTGGCAGTGCACACCGGGTCACCCGTGTACGCCGTCACCATGAAGACGGCTGGCGTCGATTCGGACGCCGAAGCCGTCGCCGGGCTGTCGGAACCGCTGGCGCAGGAGAGCGAAACCGTCACGCTGGCCGCGTTGTCCGGCACAAAGTCCTTCTCCACTGTGAAGTTCGCGGCGTTCAGCACGTTGAGTATCGTGCATGACCCGGCAGAGAGCGCCGCCGAGCAACTGGCCGTGGATCCGTACCCTGCCGGAATTGGCGACTCCGTCGCCGTGCAGGTCGGATCGCCAACAAACCCAGTGACAGTGAATACCGCTCCACCAGACTCGGATGCGCTCGCGGACGCTGGCGTGTCCGACCCGCTGGCACAGCTCAGGGAGACTGTGACGCTCGCGGGGTTGTTGTCCGAGAAGTCCTTGTGGACGGTGAAGGTCGCGCTGTTCAGCGTGTTCACGATCGTGCAAGAACCGGCGAACAGGGCGGCGTTGCAAGTGCCGCTTGATGTGTAACCGGCGGGCACTGGTGATTCGGTTGCAGTGCAGACGGGGTCACCAACGAAGCCAGTGACAGCGAACGACGCTGGCGTCGATTCGGACGCGCTCGCCGTTGCCGGCGAGTCGCTGCCACTGGCGCAGGACAGGCTGACCGTGACGCTGGCAGCGCTGTTATCTGAGAAGTCCTTGTTGACGTTGAACGTGGCTGTGTTAAGCGTGTTGATGATCGTGCACGAGGCGGTGCCGCCGTCCGAAATCAGCAGGCTTGAGCAGCCTGCCTGGTTTGCGGTGTAGCCGGCCGGGACTCCTTCTGTCGGGGTGCACGTCGCACCCACGTTGAAGCCGGTGATGGTAAAGTTCGCGGGATCAGACTCCGAAGCAGTTGTGTCATCGTTGGCAACGGACCCGGAAGTACATGTGACGGCGATAGTGACATCCGCAGTGCTGTTATCGGAGAAGTCCTTGTTCACCACGACCTGGGCGCTACGGAGCGTGTTCGTGATGGTGCATGACCCCGCGCTCAACGGCGCGGCGCACGTCGCACTGGACGAGTAGCCGGCGGGGATTGGTGACTCGGTCGCTGTGCACAGCGGATCCCCTGTGTATCCGGTGACCGTGAAGAGGGCGCCGCCGGACTCTGACGCGGATGCCGTCGCTGGCGTGTCCGACCCGCTGGCACAGCTCAGGGAGACTGTGACGCTCGCGGGGTTGTTGTCCGAGAAGTCCTTGTTAACTGTGAAGTTGGCGCTGTTCAGCGTGTTCACGACCGTGCACGTTCCAGCACTCAGAGCCGCGACGCAGGTGCCGGAAGACGAGTAGCCGGTTGGAATAGGCGACTCCGTCGCCGTGCAAAGCGGATCGCCGGTAGACCCGGTGACTGTGAATGCTGCAGGCGTGCTCTCCGAAGCGCTCGCCGAAGCCGGAGTCGCGGTTCCCGTGATGCAACTCAAGGAGACTGTGACCGACGCTGCGCTGTTCGGCACGAAGTCCTTCTGGACGGTGAAGTTCGCGGTGTTCAGTGTGTTGACGATCGTGCACGATCCAGCCGATAGGAGCGCCGCGCACGTGCCGCTCGAGGAGTAACCGGCGGGCACCGGCGACTCAGTCGCTGTGCACAGCGGGTCCCCTGCGTAACCCGTCACCGTGAACACAGCACCTGAGGATTCGGAGGCTGGTGCGGTGGCCGGGGTGTCAGATCCGCTGGCACAGGAGAGCGACACCGTCACCGATCCGCCGGCGTTCGGCTGGAAGTCTTTATTGACGGTGAAGCTGGCCGTGTTCAGCGTGTTGACGATTGTGCAAGAGCCGGTCAAAAGCGGGGCCGTGCATGTCCCACTCGAGGAGTAGCCCGCCGGGATCGGCGATTCAGTTGCTGTACAAGACGGATTCCCTACGAAACCGGTGACCGTGAACACCCCGGGCGATGACTCCGATACGGAGGCCGTTGCCGGAGTGTCTGTTCCACTCGCACACGCAAGCGACACTGTCACGCTCGCCGCGCTGTTGTCGCTAAAGTCTTTATTGACGGTGAAGCTGGCCGTGTTCAGCGTGTTGACGATCGTGCAAGATCCGGTCATCAGAGGTGCCGAACAGGTGCCGCTGGACGTGTATCCGGCAGGAATCGGCGATTCAGTCGCCGTGCACGACGGGTTGCCCGTGAATCCGGTGACCGTGAACGCTGCCGGCGTCGACTCGGATGCTGAGGCAGATGCCGGGCTGGCGGACCCCGTGGCGCAAACCAGGGAGACCGTTACTGAAGCGGCGTTGTTGGGGACGAAGTCCTTGTTGACTGTGAAGCTGGCACTGTTCAGCGTGTTGACGATCGTGCAGGACCCCGCTGCCAGGGCCGCCGAGCACGTCCCACTCGACGAGTACCCGGTTGGGATAGGCGACTCCGTCGCAGTGCAAGACGGGTTGCCCACGAAACCGGTCACCGTGAACACCGCGGGCAGAGCCTCGGAAGCCGATGCAGATGAAGGGGCAGCCGTGCCAGATGCGCATGACAGAGAGACCGTCACGCTGGAGCCGATATTAGGCTGGAAGTCCTTGTTGACCGTGAAATTCGCAGTATTAAGGGTGTTCACTATCGTGCAGTTGCTCACGTTGCCGTCGCTGATGCCGACGCTGACGCAAGCCGAATTGTTTGTTGTGTAACCGGCAGGGACCCCGGACTCGGTTGCCGTGCAAGTCGCGCCAGAATTGAAGCCGGTAATCGTGAAGTTGGCCGGGTCAGCCTCCGAGGCGGAGGTGTCATCGTTCGCGACGACACCCGAAGTGCAGGTCACCGCGATTGTGACCGTCGCCGCATTGTTGTCGGAGAAGTCCTTGCTGACCTCGAGCTGGGCCGCACCCAAAGTGTTCAGGATCGTGCAGGACCCCGCGGTTATCGTTGCGGCGCAGGTGCCACTCGATACGTATCCATTCGGGATTGGCGACTCAGTGGCCGTGCAGACTGGGTTGCCCACGAAGCCGGACACCGTGAACACTCCCGGCGACGATTCCGACACGGAGGTGGTCGCGGGGGTGTCCGTTCCGCTCGCGCAGGATAGGGCAACGGTTACGCTCGCGGCATTGTTGGGAACGAAGTCCTTGTTGACCGTGAACGTCGTCTGGGGACGGTTGTAGAACATGCAGGACACGATGTCCTGGCTGCTTAACGTGATGTTGTTGACGGCCGTCCCGGAGGGCGTGCCGACAGGGTTGTTGTTCTCCTCGCAGGAGGCCGAAATGAACACATGGTTGGGTTGTAGGGTCTCAGTGATGTCAACGGTCGCCATTCCGTCGCCGCCGAGATCGATGTCAAAGTTGATCTGGCCGTTGCTGTCCGTGGGGCCCGATGCCGGCGTGGAGCTGTCCGGAGAATCGACGTTGGTCGAGAACGTCCAGCCGACACCGTCACTCTGGTCGCCCGTTGTCGCAGGGTTGCCGTCCAGGTCGATTACCTTTGTGGCAGTAATGGTGCCGCCGCAGAGTTCAGCCGCCAGGTCCGCAAGTTCGGCTGCGAGGTCGCCGAAACCACTCGTGTAGACGGCACCTGCTCCGGAGAGGGCCAGCAGGTTGTTGGTGTCCAGGTCGTTACCGATTCCGAGCGTCAGAATGCGGGTTCCAGCGCCGCGAATCAGATCTGCCTCGGCCACTGCCTCAACCATCGCCAGGTACTCGGCGATATTGGTCTCCGCGGTCGGGTTGGGGCTGTGGCCGTAACGCGCCGTCGGGTTACCGTCGGTCGCGAACACCACGAGGTTCGGCTTATCCGCCCTGTGCGGGAAGAGGTTCCGCGTGTCGAAGAGGGCGTCATCCCAGTTAGTCCAGCCCCCACTCGTGGCGGAGTTTATTGCTGTGTTGAGGCTGATTTCATTGTTAGTGAAACCCTGGGTAACGGCCGCGGTCGTGTCGAACTCCACTACCGCGATTTCAGTCGGGGTCTCGGGCAGGAAGGCCGAAACAAACCCGTTGAGCGCGGTCTTCATCTGGCCGAGTTCGGTGCTGTCCACGCTACCCGAACTATCGATCACCAACGCCATGTCCAGGCCGCAAGACTGGGCCAGCGTCGGGTTGAGAGTCGTTGTGTAAACAGGCGTCAGGTTTATCGCCGAGACGGTTACGCGCTGGCTGCCGTTCCCGATGATACGGACGAAGAGGCCATTCCCCGCCGTCTCGGTGAGGTTCAGCCCCGTGATGTCATAGGTGTAGGTCGTGAGTGACGTGGATAGCGATTGGTTCGGGGGTGAGCCCAGTACAGTGGAACCATCGACAACTTCGACGCGGACAAACGGGCTGCTCGAGCTGCTGGCCTCCCTGGCCCGGTAGCTTACGCGGATCCCGGCGATCTGCTCAGTCGCTCCTGGGAAGTCCGTTACTTCAAAGGTTGCTTCGTCGTTCGTCGGGTTGCTGGACTCCGTTCGGATCGAGTTCGAGTCGGGGCTACCGGAGACTACGTCCTCGTCGATGCGACTGCTGCACAGGGTGCCCGAGGAGCCGCAGTCCGTGTTCGCGCCGTCTGTGATTTCCCAGCCGGTGGAGTCATTGCTCCGGTCGCTGGTGGGAACGATGAGGGTGGTCGCAGCTGAGGTGAACTGCTGGAACGAAAGGTATCCCACGAACGCGGCTACGATTGCCAGCGCCGCGAACAAGCCGAGGCTAAAGCCGCTTCGCTGAGCCTTCCGTGTGCCGCGGGAAGTCCCCATAAGTAAATCCAATCAAATGAGGACAGGACGCACCCCCTGAGTACAGCCAGTCAGCCATACAGAACGCATGGCGCCACACCCCCAAAGTTTCCGTAATTATCGTTCTCGTCATAAATGTTGTCAAGTGGTAAAGGGTGATAGTCTGGCGCTACGTACAGTTTGTGCGGGTACTTACTCTCGTGTTTACCCGATTTTCACTTTTTCTGGCCCTGTCCACTTCTCTGATCGTGGGTGGCTGTTCGTCTGATGGTGACAATGCGGAAGAACGACCGGACGCGTTTCCGGTCGGCGCCAAACCCTGGTCTGTTGCGCTCGACGAGGATCGCAACCTCTTGTATGCAGCCAACGAGTTCGATAACACCGTTTCGGTCGTCAAACTGGATTCCGGGGAAGTTGTCGGAGTTGTGGACTCCGGGACGGGGCCAGGGGCGATTGCTGTGCATCGAGATACGGGTTTCGCTTACGTGGCGAACGCGTTCAGCAACGACGTGACGGTGCTCGATGGCACGGACGTTGTCGCCACGATCCCCGCCGGCCTGCAACCCTGGGACCTCGCCGTGGACGCGGAACGCGAGCGTGCCTTCGTCGCCAACTCCGGCGATGGCACGGTGAGCGTCATCGATACGAATGCCAACGCCGTAGCCGGTACTATCACCGGCCTCCAGGAACCGTGGGGGTTGGCGGTGTCGGACGACGGAGGCACGCTCTACGTCGCGGATGCTGCCACTGACGAGGTCCTGGCAATCGATCCGGTCGCTGGAGCAGTCACCGGGCGCGGTAGAACCGGAGAACGGCCGCGCGGAATTGCCCTGGATGAAGGATCGGGCCGCCTCTACGTAGCGAACACCGAGACCGCAAACGTCAGCGTCCTGCGGCTGCCCGACCTTTCGCCACTGGTCACTGTAGAAGTTGGCCTGGCACCGTTAGCCGTCGCTGTCAATCCGGCTCTCTCGCAGGTCTATGTGGTCAATTCCCTCGCCGATGACGTCTCCGTGATCGACGCCGATCTCCTCGAAGGGCTATCGACAATAGATGCCGGGAGAAAGCCATGGGACCTTGCCGTGTCCGATGACGGAGGCACCCTTTACGTGGCTGCCTCGTCGAGCGGCGAGATCAGGCTTATCGAGACCGCCTCTCTCATCGAAGGGTAGAGCCTTGTCAGATGCCCCATAATGGAAGGGAGTGGGCGGTTGCCCGGCGCCGGTTCGCTGCCGATTGAGGAGGCAAACATGGCGAATTGGGAACACAAAATCGCTTACGTAGACTTTCGGGGGAGAATCTCATCCGAAGGTGCAGAGTTCATTCGCCAGCCGGGTGAGCATCGCACCGCGTTCGTCCGCCGCTACCTTGACGGTGTCGGCCAGGACGGATGGGAGATCGCGGCGCTTCATCCGTTGCTGAGAATGGAGACGAGCTACTTCATCCTGAGAAGGCCCGCGGAAGCGGACTCCGGGAAGAAGGTTAGCGCGTCGAAAGCCGCAGACTAGGATTCACGACTTAGGCGGCTGACGGCACGGGCACCGCCCACTCACATGAACGAGGCCGTCGCGAAGAGTACTGAGAACTGGTCGCACCAGACGATCGCGCTCTTGAATTGCGAAACATCCGTTCCAACCGGCACCTCGTAGTTAAACGCCCCGTCGGTACCCTTGAGTCCGCCCAGGTTCAGACTGCCATCGCCGTAACCTTCTGGGTCGGTCGAAAGCAAGACGAAGAGGTCAGGCCCGTTCCTCACGGAGAAGTTCTCGAGTCGAAGTGTGTACTTTCCCGGCTCGGTTTCGATTAGTAGAGCCTGGCCCTCGCCGAAGTGGAAGTCGTCCGCGCCCTGGAATTCTCCTTGCGTAATCACCTGCGGAGCCGCTGCCGCCCGCGTTGTTGGCACCTCCGTTTCCGGCCCGCCGCCCCCAGCAGGAGCGGCCGATGGATCCGGCGAAGATAGCGTCGAAGCGGAGGCGACACCGTCGCAGTCATCCGATCCGGAACCGGAGCCCGCTATCGGGCTTGCCTCGCACACGGTCTCGCGCTCGAACAGTGGTGAGATCGTGTAGTAGCCCAGTGGCACGGTGATGATCAGGAGAACGGCAACGGCTGCGCCTGTGATCGCCCGGTGCGCCATTGCCCATCGGTGCAATCCGAGTCGGTAGGCAAAGTATCCCGCGACCGCCAGCGCCACGACGGCGCCCAGGAGCCAAACCGGCCAGGCAGGATAAATGACTTCGCTGAAGAACTCCTCGAAGCGCCCGAGTTCGTCCGTGACTGCCAGCATCGCTGACTATTGTACGGGCGACACCTCGCATCAGTTCACAGCGACGGACGGTTCAGGCCGATCACTCCACGAGACGGAGCGCTGATTGGTAAATCAGTATGTTGTCCTCGTCCACCAGCTCCAGGGAGGCCGCCCCGGACATGGCGAAAGTGTCAACCACGAACTGCATGTTGGACGACCCCGAGTTGCCGACCAAACTTGCCTTGGCGGCGGCGGCGTAGACTGCCCCGGCCCCTGCTGTGAGCGAGGTTCCCTTGATATCGATCTGTGTCGTGTTGGTGCGGCTCTGAAATATCGAGATTCCTTCATACGGTCCCGAATTTGGTGCAAATAGCCGCGTTACTCCGTTGCCGGTTAGTTCAGTCTCGCCTTCAGCGATGTACAGCAGCGCGTTATTGACCGTGATCCTTCCCCCACCGTTGACCGTCAACCCTGTTCCACCGATTGTGTACTCACCCGCACCGAACGTAATGTTTCCGCCACCATTTGCCACGATTCCGCCCGTTATGTGGTAGTTGCCCGGCTGAAAGACGATGCTTCTTGAGCCGGCCGGATCCAATTGGCAGTTGTATACACCCGGGGACAGCGTGATCGTGCCACTCCAGCTACCCGGACAGATTTGCACCGTCGTTGGCAAAGTTGGCACGGGCAGGGAGGCGAGCGGATCCGTGATCGGGTCCGCCGGGGTAGGGAGCGGGTCGATGTTGATGGTACCAACACCGTCCCAGCCACCTACCACGGAGTTGACTTCGGTATTAACCGTCACGTTGCCGTTGGCCCAGAAAGCATCGGTCGGGCAGTTTGAATTGACAAAGATCCCCGCGGCCTGAATCTCGATCCCGATGTTTCCGTTTAGATCGAGAGCTTTGCACGCCGTCGGGTTTAAGGCCACGATTCCGTAGTCGCCATTGACGCCAATTCCTCCTGCGACTGCTCGAGCGTCAACGTCGAACGCTTCGAACCCGAGGACCTGGGAGAAGTAAGCGTCGGAGCCGCCGTCGATCTCTACCTCGGCGTAGTTGCTAATCCCGGCGTATGCGCCTGAGTCTGGCGGGATGTTGACGGTTACGGATACCCCTTCGACACCATCCTCAAACCCGTTCGCAGCGGCGATCGCGTAGGCTTCGTCCGTGGCCTCCTCAACGTTTGCCGTGGCACGTAGTACGCCGGCGGCCGCAAGCGCCGCTGCGTCACTCGCTTGCTGGGTGTCCTGCTTTTCCTTGAAGGCGAACCCGACGTCGACTGTGAGCGCTACGAATCCTGTCAGTCCTATAACCATCATCGAGAATACGATCAGGCTCTGACCACATTCCGTCTTCAGTTTCGAAATTGACATCGTTTACCCCCCATATGTCTGGTGCGTGTTCACCTATTTGACACCGACGGAAGCGGTTATCGGGTTTACTGAAGGTTCAGGTTCAGGGGAGGGTGCGTATGTGCCGGAAGGAGTGTTCGTGTGCGGATATGAGCGTGTAAGGACGAACCCGGGTAAAGGTCGTCTGCTCCCCCTGCGTTAGCCGGGGAAGGATTCAAGCTTTTTCGGTTACGACGTACTCAAGCCGTTTCCCGAGCGCCAGCCGCACCTGCGCATCAAGTCCGGGTAGCGCCGAGAAGAGAAAGGTAATCGGCGCCATCAGGAACCACTGCCCGAACTGAACGGGGAAGAGCCACCACCCCCAGCCCGTGGGCCGCGAAGGTCTCATCATCGTGTCGAGTGCGATCATCAGGACGAGTGCGCCTCCGCAGGGTGCGAGCAACCAGTAGTCAACGGTGGGCAACCAGGTGGGAAGCTCGGTCAGACCCAGGGAAACGAGTGCAAATGGGATTGCACGGCCCGCTGTAATCAGGAACCACTGGGAGGACCAGAGGACGTGCGTTTCCATCAGGGACCATAGTCTGCGGAACCGCTGAAAGAACGGGATTTCGGGGTGGTCGAATACCTGGCAGATGGCGTAAGGGATGTCAGTGCAACCCCAGGCGTGCCGGCGCTTTTGCTCGTAGTAATTCCAGAACGTCTTGGGGTAGCTGTGGGCGCGGATGCCGTCCATGTGCACCGGGGTGAACAGGGTCTCGGTATCCACTTTCCCACCAAGGTTGTAGTAGCACTTCAGGAACATGTGCCAATCTTCGGGGATGACATCCGGGTCCCAGTAACCGACCTCGTCGGCCATCTTAAGGCTCAGACTGTAAGTGGATTGCGGGAAGACCATCCGGAAGAACCCGCGCGAAAGACGTCCCATGTGAACCATCCCTGAAAGGGCGTGGGAAAGGCGGGCCGGAGCCGGGATGTGCCAGATGTTGTTGTAAAAGAAAATCGGCGCCTGCCAGAAGCGCCGGTACCGTTCGGGGTGAGTGGAGAAGTGATAGGCGAGACAGCTGAAGTAGTTGTCGGCGAAGACCGTGTCGACGTCGCAACTCGTAATCGTGAAGGCAGCCAGGTCGCCGCCCTCGCGATCGATTAGCTGTTCCTTCGCCCGGCGGGCTGCCCAGTTCTCATTGCTCGACTTGCCGACTACTTCGCCCGGCAGGCCGTATGGGTGGAAGGTCGCACAGATCCGTCCGATCTTGTCCTCGTATTCCGCAACCACCGTTGCCGCCTTTTCGCGGCCTGCTTCGCCTTCGCGCTCCTCCATCGCGAGGACCGCTACGATTCGTGATGAGATTGGGGACCGGGCGAGCGAATCGAGGCACCCTCGGAGCTTCTCGATCGGCTCCGTGTAGTTGGGAATGATCACAATGTGCCGCATCTGATCGCTCGCGTACCGCGCTTCACCAGTGGCATGCGCCTGGTCGAGCCTCTGTAACCAATCGACGTTCTTGTGCTTCTTCATCATGCAGTAGCCCTTAACCCCGTGAGAGCCGTTCATGAAGGCGCGCCAGAGCCAGTAAGCATGGAAGGCGAGAATGGCGACGGTGAATGCCATGGGGACGAAGAGAGGCCCCCAAACGAGACTGCTAATCAGGAGTAGCGCCAGCGCCAGGGGCAGGCACTCCAGGACCCGGATAACCGCCTGCCGCCGTCCGGTAAGTATCGCCGGAATATCGGGGAGGTGAAGAGGCGGTGCCAGCTCGTGGGAGCGAGGTGACTGGGTAGCCACCGCCACGTCGCTGTATGAGTACTCCTCTATGACGATTGGATCGTCTTGTAGGGCGATGAGGCCGGACTGAGGCTCTATGCGATTCCCTCCCTGGGGCCCGAGTACCGCGGCAAATAAAAAAGGCCGTACGCGGTTCGCGGATCGGCCTTCCTTGCGCCTACGAGGTTAGCTGAAGGGTTGGGATTGGAAGGCACCCCTTCCCGCGATCCGCGGGAATTCACCCCATCGTTCGGGTCCCCCGTTCCGGACATTGGCCCGGATTCGGCGATGCGTCTTTAGTTTCCGGTATTTTACGTTGTGCGTTCGTTACTTTGTCAATCTCAGTCATTGAATGAGTTGCCTGCGGCGATTCCTTTGACGGGTCGTGGCGGCAGCCGCGTACAATGCTGAGGTAACAACAAATGGCCACGAAGAAGAAGACCACGCCCACTTCCACCAGGAAGAAAGTCGCGCCGCCCGCCGCTTCCGCGAATGGCTCCGGTGCTGTTCCGCGCAAGTCCGATTCGCTAACTGTCATCGACAATCGCACCGGGAAGGCCTACGACTTTCCAATCACTGACGGGGCGGTGCGCGCCCGCGAGTTCCGCTCGATCAAGAGAGATGCCGACGACTTCGGGCTACTGGTCTTCGATTCGGGACTGACGAATACCGCCACCTGCAGGAGTTCGATCACGCACATCGACGGAGAGCGAGGGATACTCGAGTACCGCGGATATCCAATCGAACAACTGGCCGAGAAAAGCACGTTCCTGGAAACGGCATACCTCCTGATCCACGGCGAGCTACCCAGCCGGGACGAACTCGCTGACTGGGTCTACCAGATAACCAACCGGACCTACCTGATTGAGAACGTTAAAGCCTTCATGGAAGGGTTCCGCTACGACGCGCATCCCATGGGCATGCTGGTCAGCACTGTCGCAGCCCTCTCGACTTTCTATCCAGATGCCCGGGACGTGGCCGATCCCGAGTCGCGAAAACTGCAGACGATTCGGCTCATTGCCAAGATGCCCACAATCGCCGCCTTCACCTACCGCCACAACCGCGGCCTCCCTTACATATACCCGGACAACGACCTGACTTACACCGGCAACTTCCTGTCGATGCTCTGGAAAATGTCGGAGTCAAGGTACGTACCTTCGCTGCGGCTGGAGCGCGCTATGGAGGTCCTCTTTATCCTCCACGCAGACCACGAGCAGAACGCAAGCACCAACGCCATGCGGTCCGTCGGCAGCTCGGAAGCCGATCCCTACACCAGCACCGCTGCCGCGGCATCTTCGCTCTGGGGTCCGCTTCACGGCGGCGCCAACGAAGAAGTGATTCACATGTTGGAGCGGATCGGGGACAAAAAGAACGTGCCCGCCTTCGTAAAGGGTGTACGCGCAGGAAACGAGCGCCTCATGGGCTTCGGGCACCGCATCTACAAGAGCTACGATCCCCGCGCCAAGATCATTAAGAAGACCGCTGACGAGGTTCTCGACCTGACCCAGCCCAATCCTCTCCTCGATATCGCCCTGGAGCTGGAACGCATAGCCCTGGAAGACGACTACTTCATCGAGCGCAAGCTCTACCCCAACGTGGACTTCTACTCCGGCCTCATCTACCAGGCCCTGGGTTTTCCCGTGGACATGTTCCCGGTGCTGTTCGCCATTCCCCGCACCGCCGGTTGGATCGCCCAGTGGCGGGAAATGGTCGAGGACCCGGAGCAGAAGATTGCTCGCCCGCGGCAACTCTATAACGGCCCGCAGCGGCGCGAGTACAAGTCGATCGACAAGCGCAAGTAAGCTCCATCGTCGCGATTTGCCATCACCTTCCCGTTTGCGTTAGCGTCATCCCTGCGGCAAACGACCCACGCGAAGGAGCATCCCAATGACCGTCGACCGGCTTGATTTCGGAATCTTCATGGCCCCTTTCCACCGTCGGGGAGAGAACCCTACCCTCGCCCTCCGTCGTGACCTTGACCTGGTCCAGAAGCTGGACGAACTTGGCTACGACGAGGCCTGGATCGGGGAGCACCATTCCGGCGGCTGGGAGATCATCGCAAGCCCCGAAGTCTTCCTCGCCGCCGCAGGCGAACGGACCCAGCGTATCCGTCTCGGTACGGGCGTCGTCAGCATCCCTTACCATCACCCCTTCCACGTCGCAGACCGCATAGTGCTCGTCGATCACCTGACCCGAGGACGCGCCATGTTTGGCGTCGGGCCGGGTGCACTGCCAGGTGACGCGAAGATGCAAGGCATCGAGTCCACGACTCAACGCAACCGGATGGACGAAGGGCTGGGCGTGATCATCCAGCTCTTGACCTCCGATGATCCTGTCACCTACGAATGCGACTGGTTCGAGCTCCACGACGCGCGGCTCCAGCTCAAGCCCTACCAGAGGCCAACGATGCCGATCGCTGTCGCGTCGACGCTGAGCCCTTCAGGGATGACCACTGCGGGCAAGCACGGCGTGGGCGTCCTCTCCGTTGCTTCCTACTCGGAGCAGGGCCTCCAGGCGTTGACGACGCAATGGTCGTTCGCCGAGCAGGCCGCCGCCGAGGCCGGAAGGCCTGCGCCGGACCGGGACAACTGGCGCATCGTGATGCCGTTCCATCTTGCCGAGACCCGCGAGCAGGCGATCTCGGATGTGGAGGATGGCCTGATGGCCTGGAACAACGAGTACTTCGTGGAGACGCTCGGCGCGCCCAACCAGCAGCCTGTCTCCAGCGGCCGGGAAGCAGCGGAGCGGCTGATCGGCTTCGGCGGAATCATCGGTACGCCTGACGACGCTATAGCGACGATCCGACGGTTGCAGGAAGTCTCTGGCGGGTTCGGTTGCCTCCTGGGACTCGCGCACGAATGGGCGACCTGGGACAAGACCCTTCACAGTTTCGAGTTGATGGCCCGTTACGTGATGCCTCAGGTCCAGGACACAGTTTCCTGGATCGACCGCAGCGTTGACTGGACAAGCGAGAACAAGGCTGTGCTCATGGGCGGTGCCACCCGTGCTGTGCTCCAGGCCATCGCCGATCACAACCAGGCGAAGGAACAGGCCAACGAGGGTACGGGGTTCGCGCTACCGGGTACCGCGTCAGGGGCAGCACCCGTCGAGGAAAACGCCGGCTAGCTTTCGCTCCAGCGGCCTTCGACTTCGCGCAGGAACTTCTCAAGCTCCGGGGAAAGCTGAGTCTCTGGCTCCTGCGATCCTTCGCTGGGCAGGAGTAACTTCGTGTCCCGGTCGTAGGACTGCTCGAGCTCTTTCAGCCAGACCTGCAACCGGGGGTCCTCGCTGGCAGTTTCGTCCAGGGCCTGCCTCTGCCGGTCCGCCTCCTCGCGCACGGGCTCCAGGTCCACAGCGAAGCCGTAGAGATTGCCCATCAACTCCAGCATCCTCTGGAGCCCGATGTAGTCCCTCTCCACCTGTGCGTAAGCCGGAAGCTGGAGAATAATGCTCGCCGTGTCGATCCCCTCGGATGGGACTGCCGCCCCCAGCATGGCGAGGACAGTGGTCGGACCCTCGTAGTTGCTCTCGCGGACTCCCGCGGCGCGGAGTTTCTGCGCCATCGCCTCGCTGCTGCTGCCGCCGCTCACCGGCGCGGTGCGGGTGTGCGGAACGGGCGCGTACATCGATCCGATCAGCACGTACTCGGTCACCCCCAGGCGAACGACCAGTTCGATCAACCCTTCGACGAACTCATCACCGTTGTTGTGGGGCTCAAGGGAGTGAAGGAGGATCCAGTCCCCGTCCGGTGTCGAAGCGGAATGGAGATGGGCGTTGGGCAGTGTCACCCGCCGCTGTCCATTCTCGCGGCTAAGCATCGGACGATAGCGCGTGAAATCGAAGAAGCGCCCGGGCCTCGCCAGGTGGCCCATGGACTGGGCATTCAACGCTTCACCGATGTAGGCGAGCGTCATGGTGGCAACCGATCCAACGTCCACCCAGGGCTGCAGCGCTACAAGCATCCGGGGCTGCGTCAACGCGGGAAGGGGATCTACTAGCTCGAATGGTCCGATGGTGTTCGTCACCGGCCCATTGTATCAGGGGCTTTGTTGTCGCCGGTTGGCACCCTGCGAATGCCTACCGCCGATAGACTCCTTTACACTGGAAGTCCAGTGAAGATCGTCCTCGCCCAACCCCGCGGCTTCTGCGCCGGTGTCGTCCGCGCCATCGACATCGTTGAGCGCGCCATCGAGATCAGCGACCGGCCAGTCTACGTCCGCCACGAGATCGTGCACAACAAGCACGTCGTCGAGAGCCTGCGTGACAAGGGCGCTACCTTCGTCGAGGACGTCGACGAGATACCGGACGGCGCGATCGCCATCTTCTCCGCTCACGGCGTTGCGAAGTCGGTCGAGGGCGAAGCCGTCGACCGCGGCCTCGCCACCATCGACGCTACCTGTCCACTTGTCACGAAGGTCCACCGCCAGGTCGCGCGCCTCGACAGGCTCGGCTACGAGATCATCCTCATCGGCCACGACGGCCACCCCGAGGTCGAGGGGACGATGGGCCAGCTTCCGGGCCGAATCCTCCTGGTGCAGAACATCGAGGACGCTGAAACCGTGCGGGTCGTAGACCCAGAGAAGGTCGCGTATGTCACCCAGACCACCCTCTCCCTCGATGACACCGCCGGGATCGTCGCCGTCCTCAGCCGGCGCTTCCCGGCGATGCCGGAGCCTCCAACCGAGGACATCTGCTACGCCACCACCAACCGCCAGTTCTCGATCCGCCGCCTCGCTGAAGCCAGCGACTTGGTCATTGTCATAGGTGCCCCCAACTCATCGAACTCCAACCGTCTCGTCGAGGTGGCAGCACAACTCGGGACTGCCGCTCACCGCATCGAGTCCGCTGACCAACTGAACGACGAGTGGTTCGCGGGAGTCGATGCTGTAGCCATTACGGCCGGTGCCTCGGTGCCGGAGTATCTCGTCGACGAGACTGTTAACTACCTGGTAGAGCGATTTGGAGCAGAGGTCAGCGAGGATCCTGTTGGGGAGCCGGAGCGTGTCGAGTTCCCATTGCCGAAGGAGTTGCGAGCTGCGTCTCCGGCCTAGGCGCCGACCGAGTGCGGGTCGCCTTCGCGGATCGTCCCGTCTTCCAGCCAGACGACCCGGTGCGCGAACTGCCGGATCCGGTTGTCGTGGGAGACGACGACAACAGCCTTGTTCAACTCGACGGCCTTCTCCCGCAGGAGCGCCATAACCTCGGCCCCACGGCGGGCGTCTAGGTTGGCGGTGGGCTCGTCGGCCAGCATGAGGTCAGCATCCTTGGCGAGGGCTCGGGCAATGGCAACGCGCTGCTTCTCGCCGTCGCTCATCTTTTTTGGTAGCGAGTGGAGGCGGTGACTGAGTCCAAACATCTCGAGCAATTCGCGCGCCCGCTCTGATGCTTCCACGTGTGAGTCCTTGCTGTGGTTCTGGATGACCAATCGCACGTTCTCCCAGGCGGTCAGCGCTTCCAACAGGTTGAAGCTCTGATAGACGAAGCCAACACGGTGCCGCCGGATCGTCGCTAACTGCGACTCGTTCATGTCTGTGATGTCAGTCTCGCCGATGTGAACCCTTCCCACGGAAGGCCGAAGGAGTGCTCCGGCGATCGTTAGCAGCGTGGTCTTACCGGACCCGGATGGCCCCATCACCGCGACGATCTCACCCCCGTTTACCTGGAGCGTGACGTCGCTCAGCGCCGTGACGGTGAACTCACCGGAGCGATAGTGCTTGCTGACGGCATCCAACCGCAAAATTGCGGTTGGGCCGCCGGCCCACGCCGGGTCGTCAGCCCTTGAAGACGGAGACTGGATCAATGCTCGTCAACCTTCTAATTGGGATGTAGGCTGCCAGCAGCGCCATTAGGAGTGTGACGCCGGCAATCGCCAGGATGTCTTGCCATCGAACGTAAACGACGAACTGTGGCACCTGGTCCTGGGCGAAGGGTGCCATGAAAATGGTCAGGCCGGCGCCGAACAAGAAGCCGAGGATGCCCGTGACCAAACTCTGCTCGAAGACGACCCGATAGAGGTAGGGGTTTGTGAACCCTTCTGCCTTGAGGATTCCGTACTCGCGCGACTTTTCGATCGTCGCCGTGTAGATCGTCAGGCCCGCCACAGCGAGGCCCACGATGAACGCAACGATGAGGACGACAATGAGGATCGGCAGCACGTTTCCCATGATCCGGTCGCGCGTTTCCTGGGCGAAGTCATCGCCCTCTACGAACTCCACCTGGGGCGTCACCAGTCTGAGTCGCTTCGCGACATTCTCCACGTCTGCGCCTTCAGTGAGCTTGACTACAAAAAAGGTCCGCTGACTCACTGGGTCGAGGTCCAAAAAGTCCGCTGCCGTGTCGACGTCGGTAAACCCCACCTGTGTGTAGATGAAATCGCCTCCGCGCGAAACGCCTACCACCGTCAGCGCCTTCGTGCCGCGTTGTATCCGATCGCCGATGTTAACGTCGTACCGCTCCTGCATCTCCTCGTCGATGATGATCTCGCCAGGGCCTGGTGGGCTCTTCCCCTCCACCATCTCGATAGGGCCACCCAACCCCTTCCGCGGTTCGTATCCCACGAGTTGCAGGTCGAACGTATCGTCGGGGTCGTCCCCGGCCTTCGAGACCTCGAGCGGTCGTACGATCAGCGATCCAACGGTCTCGACGTCCGGCGCAAACTCGAACTGCACGGCAAGGCTATCGGGCAGAATCGATCCAGCCGCCGCGAAGTCGGTAGTGCCGTCGCTCGCCACCCAGAGGTCCGCCGGCACGTCCTCGACGAACGAACCCACCTGCTGGCTCCACCCGCGGAACAGCGCGAGCAGGATTCCAATCAAAAAGACGGAAAGGGCTACACCCCCCACAGATATTGCGAGACGTGTCCGTTCTGAGAACAGGTTCTTTCGGGCGACCAGAAGCATCAGGGGCGATCCGTGAAGTCGAGTTTACGGGCGTCGTTCATTGACTGGCAATCGGTTCGGATGAACCTTGACGGTTATACGTTGCGTATCCAGAATCGGGATTACTCTCTTGGGCCACGTTCCGGACAGACCGACTCCTTGGACGCCCACCATACCCGGCAAAACCCTGCCGCTGGTCGTTGGGTTCCTCATGGTATTCCTTGTTGCCTGCGGGGAGAGCGAGATCACCCAGGAGGAGACCCCATCTCCCCTCCCAACGGGCACACCATTCGGCGCTCAATCGCTCGTGTTCGTATCCGAGGGCGATCGGCAGAGCGAGATACAGGCCGTTAACGAATTCGGGAGTGGGTTCGAGATCCTCTCCGCCGCAGGTGCGTACGGCAACAGCTACGCGACATGGTCCCCTGATTCGCGGCGCCTCGCATTCAATTCCACGCGGCATGGCGCAGCCGATATCTTCATCATGAACGCGGATGGCTCCGACCAGCGTCGCGTCACCTTCGAGGCGTCCAGCGACGGATTCGCAGCGTGGTCGCCTGATGGTGCCCGAATCGCCTTCGTCTCGGACCGAGACGGCAACGCCGAGATCTACGTGATGAACGTCGACGGATCAAACCAGGTCCGCCTCACCAACGATCCGGCGGCCGATAGCTTCCCATCGTGGTCCCCAGATGGCGGCCAGTTGGTCTTCGAGTCGGCCCGCAACGGCAACTACGACATCTGGATGATGAACGCCGATGGATCCAATCAACGGCCCGTGATCACAAGTCCCCGCACGGACATCGCACCAGACTGGTCTCCCGGTGGCAACCAGATCGCGTTCATATCTGATCGGGGCGGCAACGCAGATATGTACGTGGCAGGGATCGATGGCAGCGGGATCAGGGCCGTTAGTCCGTCCACATCGGAAGAAGCGGACCCCGACTGGTCTCCGGACGGCTCGCGGCTCACGTTTTCATCTGACCGGGATGGAGGACGGCAGGTCTTCAGGGCCAACGTCGATGGATCCGGAGTGCAGCGTCTCACCGATCGCCGGAACACCGCATTCGTATCCCCTGCCTGGTCGCCGGACGGCTCATCGATAGTGTTTACATCGAGCCGCAGCGGGCGCCTAACGATCGAACTGGTGGCTGAGAGCGGCTCTCCTACGACCTTGCTGACGGACCGCCCCAACTCTGATCATTCACCATCGTGGTCGCCAGACGGCCAGCAAGTCGTCTTCGAGACCCGCAGGGATGGACGACCTTCAATTTACGTCATGAACCTTGATGGGACGCAGCAGCGGAAAGTCATCGGCAGCATAGGCGGTGACACGAATCCTGAGTGGTCACCCGATGGCCAACAAGTCGCGTTCGAGTCGACCCGGGACGGAGATGCTGAAATCTACCTTGCCCGCATTGACGGATCCGATCAGCGACGGTTGACTGTCAATCCCGGCTCGGATACATCGCCCGTTTGGTCGCCCGATGGCACCCGGATTGCTTATGTGTCTGCGGTCAACGTCAACACCGCAGCGGAGACGACCGACATCCTCGTTGTCAATGTTCAGTCAGGAGACATATCACGGGCCTCGTCCACGCCTGAGGCGGACTTTGCTCCGGTTTGGGCCCCGGACGGACGGCTCGCCTGGGAACAACTGGGGGCTGACGGAAGGCGGGTCATACTTGCCTCTCGCCTGGACGGCGCGGCACCCGCGACACTCGTTGATACGCCGGGCGACGACTCCGATCTCAGCTTCTCCCCGGATGGTAGCCGCGTTGCTTTCGTTTCGGATGGCGACATTTTGGTCGCATCCGGAGATGGCACGGGCGCTAGCCCGGTCATCTCCCATCCCGCTTCGGACTCCGCGCCGACCTGGTCTGCCGATGGTAGCAGGATCGCGTTCGTAAGCGATCGTTCCGGAAGCCCCGAGATACACGTGGTCAATCCTGATGGGACCGGCCTTACCCAACTAACTGACGCACCTGACACATCCGAGGTAGGCCCTCGTTGGCGACCCGGCGGACAACAATGACGCTACTCGCCTCCGGCAGGGTTCTTGTGTTGATCGCCCTTGTGCTGCTGATCGCCTCCACGATGGCTTGCGGTGAAGACGACGAGTCCCCGGCGAACCGAATGGCGTTCATTTCGCGCAAGAACGGTGACTACACAATCCGCCTCCAGTTGGAGGAGGGCAAACCCTTCGAGTTGGCGACCGTCCTCCCCTGGGACAGCAGTCCCATCTGGTCGCCCGGCGGCTCTCAGATCGCCTTCTACAGTGACCGTATGTTCAATCTGACGAACGCCGACGACGACGTCGACATCTACCTGATGCAGGCGGACGGCACCGGTCTCACGCAACTAACCGACCTGGCGGGTGCGGACGCCTTCCCACTCTGGTTCCCGGACGGAGAGCGCCTGGCTTTCTACTCCCAGCGTGACGGCAATGGCGAGATCTATTCCATGGCGACAAACGGCAGCGACATCCGGCGCCTTACGAACCGCGAGGGAGTCGACTTCCCGTATGCCATTTCTGCCGACGGGTCGAAGATTCTCTATGGCAGCAACCGCAATGGAAACTTCGACATATTCATGATGGATTCGGACGGGAGCAATGAGCGCCAGGTAACTGATGGATCCGAAGATGAATTCCGGCCGTCGTGGTCACCCGATGGGAGGAGGATCGCCTACGAAGCTGAACGCAATGGCGAATTCGACATATGGGTCATGGATCAGGACCTTTCCAACCGGGCGAATATCACGGTGCGGCCCTTGAACGACACGGATCCGCGCTGGGCGTCTGACTCCAACCGCCTGGCGTTCATCTCTGAACGCGAGAAGAGCCCTGAAGTCTTCGTCACCGATGTCGGCTACTCTGACCTTGTCCAGGTCACCGATTCTGCCCGCGAGGACAAGACGCCGGCATGGGCGCCGGACGGGACGCGCCTCTCTTTCATTTCTCGCCGCGACCTCAACAGCGAGCTCTACGTGGCCAACGCCGATGGGACCGGCCAACGCCGGCTCACCACCGACGAGGGGGTTGAGGCGGGACCCGCCTGGTCTCCTGATGGTAGTACGATAGCCTTCTCATCGTTTCGCAACGGGCGACGGGATATCTACGTGATAAGCCCTGACGGGACATCGTTTACCCGTCTGACGAATGACGAGGAGCCAGCGGCCGCCAGTTCGACAGAGTGAGGACGAAATGACAACCACGGCAAAAAGCCCAGTCGGGCAATTCTTTGGCGAACGGGAAATCGAGATCACCCCCGATCTCGTCACCCATTACGCGGCTTCCGTGGAGGACCAGAACCCCTGGTACTCCGGCAAATCGCCATTCGGTGGGCCGGTCGCGCCCCCACTCCTCCTCCATTCGGAGTGCTACCACACGGTTGACTGGTACCTGAGCTACTTCGGCAATCTTCACGCCCGCCAGGAGTGGGAGCTGTTCCACCCGGTGCTCGTTGGGGAAACTGTGCTCTCCAGGCGCCAGGTCATCGACCGCTACTTCAAGCGGGACCGGGAGTACGTCGTGATGGAGGTTGGTACCTTCGCACCGGACGGTCGCCTGCTACTCCGCGGCCGCACTCACCAGAGCTTCCTCGTCGATCAGTCCAACACCGATCGCACAGTTATCGACAAGGACCGCGAGAAGCGCCCCGACCGTAAGTTCGACGACGCTGAGGAAGTCGTGCTCGAGGAGATCAGCGGGCCTCGCAAAGAAGTGACGATCGAAATGTGCAAACTCTTCTCGCCCGGCAAGAACTATCACAACGATGTCGAGGAGGCTCGCCGTCTCGGATTCCCGGACGTCGTCGTCCAGGGAATGATGTCGCTCTGCTTTATCTCGGAGATGATGACCACTCGCTACGGTGAGGGGTGGATCGCGGGTGGGCGGATGAACGTCAATCTGGTCAACGTGCTGTGGCAGGGAGAAACGGTACTGGCCGGCGGTACGGCGATCAGTCAGACGCCGGAAGGCGCGTCGCAGCGGACTAACTTGAAGGTCTGGTGCGAGAAGGCCGACGGTACGAAGGTGACCGTCGGAACGGCTTCAGCCCTGGAACGCTAGGTTCGGTCTCAGGCAACCTGCCGCGCACGCTTGGGCAGGTGGTCAACGATCATGTCGAGCGCTTCGCCGCGCCGTATCCATCGCTGGAGTTCGCGCTCCAGGAGCGTGCTCACAGTTTCCAGCGCCTCCACCCTCTCCGGGTCGCGCTGCTTCTTCCGGACAGTGGAAACTTCGTTGAGGGCACCCTCGCACGCCGCGGCCATGCGCCAGGCAAAGAACCAGCGGCCGCTGAGGTCCGCCCAGGAGTGGTTGTCACCGTTCTGTGTGCTGATGCTACGTGGCATTTCTTTGGCCCCCATCTACGGCGGTGATTGTTGGCTATTGAGATGGCAAATGTTATGGAACTGTTACACGCACCTGACTCGTAACTCTGGTGAACGATCAGTAACTGTCCGGAACATCTGCCAGCGCCCTGTTGTTAGTGACAGTGCAACCCGGGCGTCGGGGTGTCAGTTCAAGGCTGTCCGCTACAAAAGCGCTTTGTTATGCTGACCCAGGTTATCCACAAGAGGTGAAGTAGAATTGGCTAAACAACGAAGACGGCGAAGAAGTGCACCCGCGGAGTATCCCGGACCGCGCAAATCGAAGCTGCCGTTCCCCGTAAATCTCATATTCAACGTCAAGGCATTCTACGTGGTGTTCATCATCACGATGATCGCCTCCATGGCCGCCGTCGGCCTCGGCGTCGGTGCTACTTCGGATCCGGAGCCGGCGCCGATCATCGACCAGACTGGTAGCCCCACCGCCACGCCCCGCGTTCCCCAGTTCGCAGGTCCGCTACCTGTCATTGATGCCACTCAGCCGCATACGGCGGTGTTGCAGACCAACAAGGGTGAGATCCGCATCCAGTTGGCGACGGACGCGCCAGAGGCCGTAAACAGCTTCGCCTTCCTCGCCGCGAAGAACTTCTACGATGACACCGCCCTCTTCTACGTCAACAAGGGGACCATCGCCCAGGGTGGCGACCCCAATTGTTCTCCCGAATCGGATCAGACCTGCACGGGCTTCGGTGACCCAGGCTACAATCTTCCCCTGGAGGCGACAGCCACCGTTCACGAGCAGTGGACGGTAGCGGTGCCTGCGATTACGCAGCCGGATCGTGTCCACGGTAGTCAGTTCCGCATCTACTACGCGCCAGACGAACGGGTAAATGGCAAGGAGACGATCATCGGAAACGTGATCACGGGCACGGAAATCCTCCAGGATCTCTCAAACCTGGAGATCTGCTCCGCCCTCAATCAGCCCACAGACACCTGCGTCGACGACTTTGATGACGCCCTCATCATTGAGAACATCACCGTCGAGTAGGTTAGTTCGGTAAGAAAAAAGGCCCGCCATCGGCGGGCTTTTTCGTTTCCATCGGGTTTCTACTGGGGCTTGCTCGCCTCATCCGTTGTCGAGCTAACGACCGCCGCTTCCTTCTCCTCTTCCTCTTTGGACTCGTCCTTTATTTCTTTGCGGAATTCCTTGATGCCGCGTCCAAGGCCCTTGCCAATGTCGCCGATCCTCGTTGCACCGAATAGCACGACGACGATCGCCAGGATGATCAGGAGTTCGGGCGCACCCAGTCCAAACGGCATTTCTCTACTCGGTTCAAGGATAGCACTGGCGCGATGTGCCAACAACCAAGGTTATGAACCTTCTTCCGGCGCGGCGAAGCTCTCTACGAAGAACATTAGGAACATGAAGACGAGCGTCAGGGCGACGCAGATCAGGGTGAGCGGCCACGCACCAGCCACCAGCAGGAAGATGCCCGCAGCCGCCGAAAAGCTCATAAGCGTCACGATCACGATCCGCAGGAAAACGATACCCAGAGGCACCTGCCGGACCAGGACCATCCCCACGTCGGGGTCCTCAAACCCATCCACTAGTTCTTTACCTTCGTCGTCCTCAGTCACGTAAATCATGCTATCCGCACGTATGGACCGTGGCTACCCGTTCCTTAACCTTCCACTGGCGAGAGTCCGGCGAGGCTGCCGTCGGACAATGTGGCCATGAACAAATTACTGGTAGTGGCTGTCGTGGCCGCCGGCGCTCTCTTCTACGTCACGACGACCGACGATCAGGCCGACGCCCGAAACCCTGGCGAGACAGCCTGGGAGAGCCGAGTCGAGCAGGTAGATACCTACCTGAGCGAGGGCCTCTCGGACGATACTCACCAGTCGATCGCGAAGCCTGCGCGCCAGAGCGCAGACGTTGCGATCAACTTCGGAAACAGCCTGACCGCCGTCGTCGAGTAGTCCGCCCCACCGCCCCGGCAAGCTGACGCCCCGTTACTTTCGTCCACGCTATGGCGTTAGTAAGGCCATGAAGAAGCCACTCGCGCTCGCCTTACTAGCTGCCCTCATCCCGCTCGGGATCGCCTGCGGAGATGACAACGACGAAGCGGATGTCCCCGATGCTGCCACCTCGGCGCCCGCCACCAGTACAGCCATCGCCACAGCAGAACCTGATGCCTGCGCCGACCCCGATTCCACCGAGCCAACACCTGCGTTCAAGGGCGGTACCGATCCTGTCGAGGGTCCGGCGCCGGCCGTCCCGCCACTAGCCACCCTCACTGATGTTCGATACGCCTGCCATGAAGACTTTGACCGAATCGCCTTCGACTTCGAGGACAACCTCCCCGGCTATGCCATCGAGTACGTCGAACCCCCGATCGTCCAGGACGGGTCAGGCGAACCCGTCGACATCGAAGGCGCCGCCTTCCTCAAGGTCGTCTTCAATACCGCCCAGGCACACGACGACGCCGGTAACAGCACTTACACCGGACCGCGCGAGATCACACCCGGCCTCGACTCGGTTTCCGAGATGGAGATGGCCGGAGACTTCGAAGGCTACGTGACCTGGGGCATCGGTCTCCCCGAAGAGCTGGACTTCCGCGTAACCACCCTTGAGGACCCTTACCGCGTCGTCCTCGACATAGCCCACCCGTAGTCCGCAGCAAAAGCGCTAGCGAACGACCTGGTAGGCTGTCATCCTGTCGCAACAGGATCTGGTGGGGGGAGGGGATCCGTGGTGATTCTCACTCAACACTTTCAACTCACCACTCACCACTAAATTGGTCGGGGTGCCCGGATTCGAACCGGGGACCTCCTGGCCCCAAACCAGGCGCTC
>DAINRO010000008.1:0-47851 GCA_036741795.1 Chloroflexota bacterium | reverse complement strand
CGGGGAGCTAGCGGTGCCCTGTACCCGCAATCCGCTATAGCGGGGTTGAATTCCCGCTCGAGGTCCAGGTGCCGTGAGGACTGTCCGCAACTAGCGGCGTTGAGAGTCTGGCCCTGCGCGGCAGGCCACCGCGAACCCCGCCAGGTCCGGAAGGAAGCAACGGTAAGTGGGTAGGTCTGGGCGCCGCAGGTAAACCGGACTGGAGCCGTCTACTGTGAACAAGCTCGCGGCCCCAGATCGACAGTGGGTGCACGATCGTACTTTTCGCTTATTCCGCGTTGCCTCGCGCATAATGCGGCTGTGACCACTCGAGCCGGCGCGCGCAAGGAACTGGGCCAGCACTGGCTCGTCGACCGCCGCATCCTCGGGCGGATCAGCCGTGCCGTGCCGATAGAGCCGGGGGACACTGTCATCGAGGTCGGCCCCGGCCGGGGCGCGCTCACACGCATTCTGACGCAGCGGACAGAGCGCCTGATCGCAGTGGAGGTTGACGCGGCGCTGGCCGCCAGTCTGCGCGAGGAATACGCCGGGAACGCAAACGTCCACGTTGTCGAGGGCGACGTGCTGGACGTGCCCATCACGGACATCCTCGCCGCGGGCGCGGGCGGGCTGCCGTACGTCGTCGTCGGCAACTTCCCGTACTTCATCGGCAGCGCCATCATCCGGAAGTTTCTCGACGCGGCAATTCCGCCCCGTCACGTCGTGGCCACCCTCCAGCTCGAGGTCGCGGAACGAATCGCGGCGTCCCCGGGCGACATGTCCTATCTCGCTGTGGAGTTCCAGTCGCTCGCCGAGTGCCGGATGCTCTTCAAGGTCCCACCGGCTGCGTTTCGCCCGAAGCCAAAGGTGCATTCCGCGGTGTTGCGTCTGGACATTCGCGACTCGCCCGACGTAGAAGTTGACGACCGAGAGCGCTTCCTGGAACTGGCGCGGGCCGGATTTGCTGCGCCGCGGAAGCGTTTGCGTAACTCGCTTTCAGTGGGGTTGAGGATTCCTGCGGCCGACGCGGAGGCGATGCTGGTCCGCGCTAACATCGACCCGACGCTCAGGCCGGAAGCCCTGGAATTGGATGCGTGGCGCGACCTGTACTTCGCGTACCGTCGAGCCGCCCCGAGCATCAGCGCGTGATCACCACCGTCGCCCCGGCCAAGATCAACTGGACGCTGGAGGTGCTCGGCCGCCGTGAGGACGGCTACCACGAAGTCCGGACAGTCCTGCAGGCGATCGACCTCCACGATGAACTGAGCTTCGAGACGTCGGACGGCCAGGGAATCTCGATTGGGGGCTCGGGCATCCCGGACGATGAGGATTTGATCGCGATGGCTGCGCGGCGGTTCTGCGAAGCTTACGAAACCGGCGGCACTATCCACGTCAAGAAATCCGTGCCGATCAGTGCCGGTCTCGGTGGGGGAAGCTCTGATGCGGCAGCCACACTGCGCCTGCTGAACGCAGCCAATGGCTCACCGTGGGACGACGAGGAGCTTTCGGCGATGGCGGCTGAACTCGGCTCCGATGTGCCGTTCTTTCTGCACGGTGGCACAGCCCTCGCTGAAGGGCGGGGCGAGCGCGTGACTCCTCTCCCTCTCCCGGATGTGGCTCCGACCTGGCTCGTTGTGGTGGTGCCGCCAATCGCCGTGCCCAACAAATCGGCGCTCATGTACTCTCTGCTGGAAGCTGCAGACCTCTCCGACGGATCCACTACTGGCGCTTTTCGCCACTACGTGGTGAATGGAGGCGCGCCTGACCCAGCCATGCTCATCAATGCCTTTGAACGGGCTGCTGAGAAGATGTTCCCGGATCTCGTGAAGTACCGCCAGTGGATGATTGAAGCAGGTACGTCGTCGGTTCACCTGTCTGGAGCCGGTCCCGCCCTGTTCGCCCTCACCAGTGGCGAAGCCGAAGCCAGAGCCATTCGCGCCCGCATGAACCGCCCCAAGATGGGCGAGCGCGTGTACGTGGTGCGCACACTCACAGCGGCCGCATCGACGCTGACCTGGGATTCTTGACCGACAACGCCGGACAACTGAACCTAGGGACATGCCCGGAACGATCATGGACATGCACGTTCACACTGTGCGTGGAGCAGCGGATTCCTCGCTAACGCCCGAGCAACTGGCAGAAGTTGCCAGTGACATCGGCCTTACCGGCGTAAATATCACCGAGCATGACAGGGTATGGGAGCCACACCTCACCCGCGAGTACCGGGAGAGCAGCGGGTTGTTCGTGAACCCCGGCATGGAGGTCTCGACGGACATGGGGCATATCATCGCCCTTGGGCTGACGAGCTATATGCCGGGAATCCGACGCGCTACGGAATTGCGCCGTGTGCTCGACGACGTCGGTGGCTTCATGATCGTCGCCCACCCGTTCAGGCACTTTTTCGACCCGATTCATTTCCGGCGGGACGGACGGCCGCCATTCACGATGACGCCTGAAGAAGCGGCGGAGCGCATGCCCATCTTCGGTATCGTGGACGACATCGAGGTGGCGAACGGCGGGACGCAACCGGTGGAGAACCAGTTCGCTTTGAAGGTGGCGCGTGTCCTCGGCAAGACTGGTATCGGTGCAAGTGACTGCCACTCGACAGCTGGAGTCGGGTATTTCGTGACGGTTTTTGAGGAGGAGTTGCGGGATTCTGCGCACCTGCTGGAGCAACTCCACGGGGGGCGCTACTATCCGGGCCAGGGATTGCCCATTGGGGAGTTGCGGCCATATGACCTGGAGTCGGAGTTGGAGACGGCCGAGGGTTGATGACGCGCCACTGATGTCGTGGCTTCGCAGATAACGAGTGCTATGATTGCGCCGAATTGTCCCAAACCTACGTCGCCCTTGACCTCGAAACCACGGGACTCGACTTCGACAACGATTCCATTATCGAGATCGGCGCTATCCGCTTCACGCTCGACGGCGTCGCCGACCAGTTCACCACCCTCGTCAACCCTCGGCAGCCGCTCCTTCCCGTTGTCAAGCGCCTGACTGGCATCACCGACGAAGATCTGGCAACAGCGCCGCCAATCGAGGTCGTGGCTTCGGACCTCGAACGATTTCTCGCTGGGTCGATTCTCGTCGGGCATAACCTTTGCGGGTTCGACGTGCCGGTACTTGACGCGCACCGGATACGGCGGCCGGTCGCGATCTACGACACCCAGCAATTGGCCGAAATCCTCGTGCCGATGTCCGGTTACTTCGGGCTCGCCGACCTCATGGCCTCGTTCGAAATCGAGTTCCACGGGCATCACCGGGCAATTGCCGACGCGGAGGCTTCGCGACTGCTTTTCCTCGCCTTACTGGAACGGGCCGTCGCCATGCCGGCGGACACGCTCTCGCAGATCGGCCAGTGGCTAACACCGACGCAGTTCCCCTGGCGCGGCTTCTTCCGCACCGCGTGGGACCTGCGATCCGGTGAGCGAGCTGGAGACAGGCCACGAACACGGGCACCTAACGGCAAACAGCCCACGCCGGTGAGGGCGCCGAGGAACGACCGGGTCGCGGTGCCAGCAGATGAGTCGCTGGCTTGCCTCAGCGCCGCCGCCGGTCGTGCCGACGTATTCGAATCCTTCGAGCAGCGCCCACAGCAGGCGCAAATGCTCAGTGCCGTAAATGACTGCCTCAACGCCCAGGGCCACCTGATGGTGGAGGCCGGCACGGGTACCGGGAAATCACTGGCCTACCTCATCCCCGCCGCGGCCCAGGCCGTGGCGAACGGCGGCCGGGTTGTTGTCTCGACATCGACGATTAACCTGCAAGAGCAACTCGCGAAGAAGGACATCCCGGCGGTGCAGCAGTTGATGGGCGAGGGAGCCTTCGTCGCCTGCCAGCTCAAGGGCCGCCGAAACTACCTCTGCTTGCGCCGCTTCCACGCCCTATCAGGTAGCGTACTCACGGACGAGGAGGCGAAGATGGCATCGCGGATACTCGTCTGGCTCGACGAATCCGCGACCGGCGACCGCGGCGAAATCCGTGTCGCTCCCGAGGAAGAGTTCCTGTGGTCGAAGCTGAGTGCAGATAAGGCCGAGTGCTCAAGCGACAACAGCCCATTCGTCGTAGATGGCTCGTGCTACTTGCTGAAGGCGCGCAAGCAAGGGGAGGCATCGCACGTTGTCGTGGCGAATCACTCTCTGCTACTGGCTGACGCAGCCATCGGCGGCGGCGTCATCCCGGCATATCACTACCTGGTGGTCGATGAAGCACACCACCTCGAAGACGAGGCCAGCCGCCAGTTCGGCTTCTCTTGCCGCCAGAAGGAAGCGGAGGAATTGGCCGACCGGTGCTCCTCGCTCGCCCGGAAGGTGCTGAAGGAAAGCGGCGGCTCGGCCTTTGGCGGGCAACTGAAGCTGACGGCCGGGGCGCTGAGGGACGCCGAGGAGCCAGTCCGCGAGCATCTCCGAACGTTTTATGGCTTGCTCGCGTCGTTCCTTTCGGACGAGGTGGGAGGTGAGGAGTCACGCCTGCACGTGAAGCGGTCGACGCGCGCCCAGGCTCGCTGGTCCGATATCGAAGTGGCGTGGGCCAACGCCGCTGCCGCGCTCGGCGTCGTGGCGGGTGCCTTACAGCGGCTGGTTGAAGGATTGGGCGAGGACCGCGAATCGGGAGGGCCGAACGCCGAACTCCTCCTCAGCGAGGCCATCACCTGCCTCGATGACACCGTCGGCATCTCCCGTGGGATCGGCGTCGCGATCGAGGCGGACGACCCACTGCGGATCACATGGATCGAGACGGAGCGTTCGGACGGCGGAGTGACGATCTCGTGGGTGCCGCTGGACGTATCCCAGCGCTTGCGGGACAGCGTCTACCTGGAGGGCCGCGGTGTGATTTTCACCGGCGCCACTCTGCAGTCTGGCGGGCAATTCACGTACTTACAGCAGCGCCTGGGTGTGGACGAGTGCGAGACGCTGGCCCTCGGATCGCCGTTCGATTTCGGGAAGCAAGCGAGCCTCATCGTCGCTGCCGACATGCCCGAACCGAACGCACCGAATCACATCGACATGGTCGCCCAGGCCGTCCACGACCTCGGCCGGGCCACTGACGGCCGGGCGCTGGTCCTCTTCACGTCCAACGCCGCACTGCGCACAGTGCACCGCCTCGTCAGCGAGGATTTGCGGCAGGCGGGTATCACTGTCCTCGGGCAGGGGATCGACGGGTCGGCGCGGCAGCTTGTAAAGGCGCTGCAATCGGATCCGAAGACGGTCCTCCTGGGCACGGCGAGCTTCTGGGAGGGCGTCGATATCCCCGGAGAACACCTATCCTTGCTCGTAATCACCCGCCTGCCTTTCCCCGTACCCACAGATCCGGTCCACGCCGCGCGCTCGGAGCAATACGAGGACGCCTTCTCGCAGTACACGCTGCCGCAGGCGGTCATCCGCTTCAAGCAGGGTTTCGGCCGCCTCATCCGCTCACGGTCGGACCGCGGTGTCGTGGTCGTTCTCGATCCGCGCATCGTCACGCGCCAGTACGGTGAGACGTTCTTGCAGTCGCTGTCGGGATGCCCGGTGCAGTCGGTGCCGTTGCGGCAGGTGGCGCCACTGACGGAGTCGTTTCTCGCTGGGGCGCCCGCGGCGTCGTGATCACGGCCAACCTTGCGAATCGGCTTGTCTGTCGTTCCGTAGCGCCGACGGAGGTGCTGCCACAGTGGGCAACCACCGATGCAGACGACGCAGGTTCCGCCCGGTTCGCTTTTCATTCCGTCGATGAGGGTGGCGCCGTGGTCTTCGCGAGAGTGCAAGGCAACGAGGAGGCGCTCATCACAAATATCGTTGTCGACCCGTCTCGTCGCGGGTTGGGATTCGGCACGGAAGCGGTGGAGCTCCTGGAAGCCGAGTTCCCCGGTAAGACATTCGTCGCGCGGGTGGATCCGGCCGATGGCTTGAACCTCTACTTCTGGCTGCGGCTTGGATATCGGCCTGACCGAAGCGGTAAGGCATCTGCCCACAACGACACGGGCGGCTATATGATCACGATGATCCGCGAACCCGTAGCGCAGTAGGAGACCGCTTGATGCAGGACATTTTCGAGTATATCGACGACCACCAGGACGAAGCCCTCCGGAAGCTCACGGAGCTGCTGCGCTTCGAAACGGTAAGCGCACAGGGGCGCGCCATCGAAGAGACTTCCGAATGGGTGGCCGCGGAATTGCGCTCCCTGGGCTTCGAGGTGAAGATCGTCCCGAAGCCCGAGGGCCCTCCGGCGCAGCCTGTCGTCTGCGCCATGGCGAGGGGCGCCTCGCCAAAGACCCTGCTCTTCTACGACCACTACGACGTCCAGCCAGAGGAGCCGCTGGAACAATGGAAGACGCCGCCCTTCGAGCCGGTGATCAAGGACGGCAAGCTGTATGGACGCGGGTCGTACGACAACAAGGGCAACATCGCGGCTCGCTTCCAGGCGATCCGTGCCTGGCGTGAAACCCGTGGAGAACTCCCCTGCGGTATCAAGTTCTGCATAGAAGGCGACGAGGAGATCGGCTCGCCACACATGGAAGCGTTTGTGGAGCGGCACAAGGACCTGCTGTCCGCCGATGCCTGCATCTGGGAAGGTGGCGGCGTCACCTGGGAGGGGCTGCCGATGATCACGCTCGGCGTGAAAGGGCTTCTCTACGTGGAACTGGAATGCGAGGGGATTTCCCACGATGCCCACTCGTCGTACGGCACCGTCTTCCCGAACGCCGCCTGGCGCCTCACGTGGGCCCTTTCCACGATCAAGGGTCCGGACGAGCGAATCATGATCGACGGGTTCTACGACGATGTCCGCCCGCCCACTTCTGATGAGCGCGCTGCCGTGGAGAAGCTGCCGAGGGAGCATGAGGAGACGCTGAAGGCCTACGGGATCGCGCGGTCAACGACCGGTGTCACGGGCGTGGACTACAACTTGCGCCACCTCTTCGAGCCGACGGCCACGATCGACGGCCTCTCCGCCGGCTACCAGGGCGAGGGCCCTAAGACAGTGCTCCCGGCCCGGGCGATGGCCAAGGTCGACTTTCGTCTCGTCAACGACCAGGATCCCCACGACATCGAGCGCAAATTGCGCGCCCACCTCGACCGCCACGGCTTCGAAGACGTGCGCGTCACCAGCCTCGGTGGCGAGCACCCGGCAAGAACGCCTGTCACCGACCCGCTCGTCCAGATCATGCTCGACGCGATGCGCCCCGTTTACGGCGCGGAGCCCGTGATCACGCCAGCGATGGCCGGGACGGGTCCTTTGTACCCCTTCGTCACGACCCTGGGGTTGCCGACCGCCGACTGTGGCATCGGATACCCCGACGCCGCCATCCACGCGCCGAACGAGAACATCCGCCTGGATGACTTCCACAAGGGGACGAAGGCGATCGCGGCGCTGCTAGAGCGCTTCGGGCAGGGCTGAGATGTGCCGGGTGGCCTTGCGTCTACGCCGTCGCGCATAATCGATTCGGATGGAACTGGAACTCGCCCGCCAGCTAGCCAAGACAAACGACACGAAGATTATCCTCCTCGTCCTGGACGGGTTGGGCGGGCTGCCTAACCCGGAGACGGGCAGAACGGAACTGGAAGCGGCGTGGACGCCGCACCTGGACCGCATGGCCCGCCAGAGCAACTGCGGCTTTACCGTCCCGGTTGGCATGGGGATCACACCCGGAAGCGGACCCGGCCATCTCGCTCTTTTCGGCTATGACCCGCTGGTCTACCAGATCGGCCGCGGCGCCCTCGAAGCCACCGGCATCGATTTCGACCTACTGCCATCTGATATCGCCGCCCGGGGCAACTTCTGCACAGTCGGCGAGGACGGTTTGATCATAGACCGCCGCGCCGGACGGATAGAAACCGAGCGCAGCGCAGAAATCGTCAAAGGCCTGCGCGAGATCAAGCTCCCAGGAGTGGAGGTCTTTGTCGAGCCCGTGCGCGAGCACCGCTTCGTACTCGTCCTCCGCGGCGAGGGTTTGTCGGATGCCGTTACCGACACCGACCCGCAGGTTCTCGGCGCGAAACCGCTACTTACCGAAGCCACCAACGCTGAGGGCGAACTGACCGCGACGCTGGTGAACCAGTGGGCAAGTGAGGCGGCCGTTTACCTCGCCGACAGAGCCCCCGCCAACATGCTGGTCCTCCGGGGATTCGCCAGGGCGCCCGACTGGCCTGCCATGCCGGAAGTGTTCAAGATGCGCACGGCTTCTATAGCTCACTACCCGATGTACCGCGGCCTCGCGAAGCTGGTCGGCATGACCGCCCTGGACGTCGGCCCAACTATTGAGGACACTCTAGCCACGCTCAAGGCGAACTGGTCGTCCTTCGACTTCTTCTTCGTCCACTACAAGTATGCTGACACCGCCGGCGAAGACGGCGACTTCGACACGAAGGTGAGCAAGATCGAGGAAGTGGACGCCCACATCGATTCGTTCCTCGAGCTGGAGCCGGACGTGTTGATCGTGACGGGTGACCACTCTACGCCGGCAACGATGGCTGCTCACTCCTGGCATCCGGTCCCCTTCATCCTCTGGTCGAAATTCGGGCGCACCGACCTGTGCGAGGCGTTCAACGAGACATCCCTCCAGACCGGCGTGCTGGGAACGTTCCCCGCGAAGGAGGCGCTCCCGCTGGCCATGGGCCACGCGGGGCGGTTCCGGAAGTTTGGCGCGTGATGACGCGAACACCAATCGTCGCTGGCAACTGGAAGTGCAACATGCGGCTCGCCACTGCCTTCGAACTCGCGAACTCTATCGCGTCTCAGGTGGCTGAAGTGGAAGGCGTGGAGACGATCCTCTGCCCGCCGTTCATTTATCTCGCGACGGTTGAGACCGCGATCACGATGAGCGGCGTGCGGCTCGGCGCGCAGGACACGCACTGGGAGGACGACGTCGCCGCGACCGGCGAGGTAGGGCCGCAGCAACTGGAAGAACTCGTGGACTACGTGATCATCGGACACTCAGAGCGGCGGCACGTTTTCGGCGAGACGGATGAGGAAGTGAATCGGAAGGTGGCGGCAGTCCTCGGTGTGGGCATCGCGCCCATCATGTGCATCGGCGAAACGCATGAACAGCGTGAGGCAGGCCAGACCGAAGACGTTCTCCTCCGCCAGGTCCGGGTGGGCCTGGCGGGCATCGACATCCCGGACGGCTTTGTGATCGCTTACGAGCCCGTCTGGGCGATCGGCACCGGTCATGCGGCGACCGTGGACGATGCCGATTCCGCTATCTCACTGGCCCGCTCCGAACTCGCCGCGATGTTCGGCCAGGATAAAGCGGAATCTGTGCGAATCCTCTACGGCGGGAGCGTCACGCCGGAAAACATCGCCGGGTTCATGGAACGGGAGTCCATCGACGGTGCCCTTGTGGGTGGCGCGAGTCTCAATGCGGACACGTTCTCCCAGATCGTACGTGCCGCCGCCCAGGTCCGCGACACCGCGTAGACCAGAGGAAGATACGTGCCGCGCAAGGCGATCGCCATTGTGGGCCCAACGGCGAGTGGCAAGACGGCGCTCGCGATCCGACTGGCTGAACGGTTGGCGGTCAACGCGGAGGCGATAAGTGCCGACTCCCGCCAGGTCTACCGCGGGATGGACATCGGGACGGCCAAGCCCACCGAGGATGAGAGGCGGCGTCTCCCGCACCACCTCGTCGACATAAGCACCCCGGACGAGCCGTTTAGCCTGGCAGCGTGGCTTAATCTTGCAAACCAGGCACTCAGCGTCGTGTGGGAGCAGGGTGGCATCCCGCTGATTGTAGGTGGAACCGGCCAGTACGTCTGGGCGCTCCTCGAAGGGTGGCGTGTGCCTCAAGTGCCGCCGCAGGCAGAGATGCGAGTCAAGATGGAGGAGCGGCCCGTGGACGATCTGCTGGAGGAATTGCGCCAGATCGACCCTGCGACCCACGCCGTTATCCAGCCGCAGAATGCGCGCCGGATCATCCGCGCACTGGAGGTTTACTACGCTACAGGCAAGGCATTCTCCGAGTGGCAGGTCAAGGATCCACCAGCCTTCGAGTGGCTTGCGCTGGGACTGCGCTGGGACCGGGACAGGCTCTATGAGCGAATCGATGAGCGAGTGAACGCCATGATGACAGCGGGCTTCCCGGATGAAGTCGGCGGACTGCTGAAGCAGGGCTACGTGAGGGAACTACCCTCCATGTCGAGCATCGGCTACGGCGAGATGTGCGCGCACCTTGCAGGGGAAATCGACCTCGATGAGGCGACGCAGCGCACGAAGACCGGCACGCACAGGCTCGCCCGGCACCAGAATGCGTGGTTCAAGGCAGGTGACGAGCGGATTCATTGGATCGATGCGGAAGACGTCGATCAAGCAGTAATTTTGGTCCAGGGGTTCCTGGCGAATGCCTGATCCCGCGCGAATCATTGTGGTGACGGGCGTCCAGGCGGCCGGCAAGACCACGGTCGGGCGCCTCCTTGCCGAGCGCCTTGATCGCGCCGCGTTCATCGAGGCCGACGATCTCCAGCGGATGATCGTCGCGGGCCGCGAATGGGTCGGCGAGGCTGGCCCGCCTCAGGGGGAAGCTGCCGCCCAACTGCGACTTCGCCTGCACAACGCCTGTCTCCTCGCCCGCTCGTTCTATACAGCCAGGTTCAGCGCTGTCCTCGATGACATCGTAATTGGCGAACGCTTCGACCACCTTCGCGCCGAACTGCAGGGGTTGCCCTTCCACCTGGTTGTCCTCGCCCCGGACGTTGCGACCGTGAAGTCGCGCGACGCGGCTCGTGGGAAGCACGTGGGTGAAGAATGGGCGGACTACCTTGACGCGGAGCTGCGACGGACGATGACCGGCGTCGGGATGTGGGTCGATAGTGCGGGCCAGGCGGTGGAGGAAACCGTGGAGGAGATTCTTCGGCGATTTCCCGAATGCCTGATAGAATCGTAGAACCGTGACAACCCCTGAAATCGAGACTTACAGCGAGTACATCCGCGAAAAGATCGCGGATATTCACTCGGCCCTCGGTGGCCTGACCGAGGATGAGCTGAACCAGGCGCCCGACCTGCCGGGAGCAAACAGTCCTTTTGTCATCGCGTCGCACACCTACGGCAACATTCGGGCCGGGGTCCTTGGGATCGTTTGCGGACAGGATGTCGTGCGAGACCGGCCGGCCGAGTTTGCGGCGCGCGGTAATCATGAAGAACTTGCTGTTGCTGCCCACGAACTCTCGGGCGAGGTTGGCGCCGCTCTCAAGGGTTTGGACCCAGATACCCTTGATGACCGTTTTGTTCCCTCTCAAAACCAATGGGGAGAGGGTGAACCACCGGAGTTTACGAGACGGTCTGAACTGGTCCACGTGATCGAACATGCGGGCATCCATCTCGGCCACATTCACATGACAGTCGGGATTCTGAAGCGATGAAATTCGCCAAGATGCACGGCGCTGGGAACGACTTCCTGGTTGTCCAATCGGTCGGCGAGGAACGAGACTGGCCGGCCCTATCGCAGGCCATGTGCCACCGCAATCTCGGTGTCGGCGCAGATGGCCTAATGCTCATCCTCCCATCCAATTCAGCTGACTTCCGGATGCGGCTGTTCAACGCCGACGGATCGGAGGCAGAGGTGAGCGGCAACGGGGTCCGATGCCTCGTTAAGTACGCCGTGGAGCGGGGTAATGCAGCCGGGACGAAAGGCAAGGTCACGATCGAAGCCATCCACGACACACTGGAAGCGGACATTACGGTGGAGGCCGGGAAGGTTGTTCGCTCTCGCCTCTCGATGGGGCCACCCCATTTCGAACCGGCCGAAATCCCCGTCGTGACCACGCTGTCTGCCCCGGTGCTGGACATGCCCCTCGAAGTAGCAGGACAGACGATTGAGGTCGGTTGCGTTTCCATGGGCAATCCACACGCGGTGCTTCTCGTCTCGAGTGACATTTCGGAGTACCCACTTAAGGCGGTCGGGCCGCTGGTGGAGAATCACGACGCCTTCTCGGCGCGCGTGAACTTCGGAGTCGCTCGCGTTCTCTCACGGGAGCGCATGGACGTTCGCGTGTGGGAGCGCGGCGCAGGCGAAACCCTGGCCTGTGGATCCGGTTGCTGTGCCGCTATGGTGATCGCCCACCTGAAGGGGGTGGTTGATGATCGCGTCGAGATAACGCAACCCGGCGGTCTCCTAACGGTCGAGTGGGACGGCGAAGGCGATGTTTTCCTAACCGGCCCTGCGGAATTTGTTTTCGAGGGAGAGTGGCCCGATTGAATAGCGCCGGGCGCCAGCTCCTGATCGAGCAGTATGAGAAAGGACCCGCAGAGCTCGAGAGCGCGCTGTCCCACGCGCCGGAATCTATGCGCAAGTGGCGACCCGAACCCTCGGAATTCAGCGTCCACGAGATCATCGTTCACTGCGCGGACTCGGAGACGAATTCACACGGCCGCATCCGCTACGTGCTGGCCGAGGAGAACGCGCAGATCGTCGGGTACGACCCGGGCCACTGGGCCACACGCTTCAACTACGCCGACCACCCACTCGAGCCTGCGCTGGAGACAGTGAAGGCCGTCCGGGCCAACACGGTGCCGATCCTGCGTCGCCTGACGGAGGGAGACTGGGCGAAGGCAGGCACGCATTCTGAGCACGGCGCCGGGTACAGCGCGGAACTCTGGCTCAAGATCTACGCCGAGCACTGCCGGGAGCACGCGGCGCAAATCGATGCGACAGTGGCCGCCTGGCGTGCCGCCGGCGAGCCTTCTAGCGCCTGATTAGCGCCCGAGTAACTTGCTCGATGCTGGTGACACCACAGAGAGACATAGCCAACTGCAGCTCGGCGCGTAACATCTCCAGCACTCGCTCCACACCGCTCTCGCCATCCACCGCTAGGCCCCATAGATAGGGACGTCCGATCAGCACCGCGCTCGCACCGAGCGCCAGCGCCTTCAGGACGTCGGTGCCCCTCCGGACGCCGCCGTCCACGATAAGTTCGGTGCGGTTGCCGATAGCGTCGGCGATCTCAGGTAGCATCTCTATACCCGCCGGTGAGCCGTCCAGTTGCCTGCCACCGTGGTTGGAGACAACGATCGCTGCCGCTCCCGCGTCCACGGCCAGCAGGGCGTCCTCAGGTGCGAGAATCCCTTTGACCACCACCGGCATCGCAGTGATCGACTTGAGCCAGCCGACGACCTCCCAGGTGAGCGACGGGTCCATCAGCGATGCAGCGTAGCCGGCAATCGCCGAACCCTGGACGGAATTAGGCATCGAGGTGAGATCGACCTCCGCCTCGAAATTGACGGGAATCACATCGGGCGGAAAGTCGAGGCTGTGCCGGAGGTCGCGTTCGCGGCGGCCCAGTCGCGGTACGTCGACGGTCAGGCAGAGTGCTTCGAATCCCGCGCTCTCGGCGCGCTTGACCAAGCGCTCTGTGACGCCCTTTTCGCTGTAGCAGTAGAGCTGGAACCACTTCGGGCCGTCCGCGGCTGCAGCAACGTCCTCTATCCTCTCGCTGGACATTGTGCTGAGGATCATCGTTGTTCCAGCGCGCGCAGCGGCACGCGCCGTCGCAAGTTCGCCCTCCGCGTCCGCCAACCGGTGCAGCGCCACCGGCGCCAGCAACACGGGCAGCGACGATTTCCGTCCGAGCACGGTCGTTGCCGTGTTGACGTCGCTTACATCGACGAGAACACGCGGCAGGAGTTGGATTTCTTTGAACGCCTGCCGGTTGCGGGCCAACGTGACCTCGTCCTCCGCGCCGCCGGCGATGAAATCGAACACCTGAGCATCGAGCTTCTCGCGGGCCAGTGGCTCAAGTTCGTCCAGGTTCCAGTAGCGCACGGGCGTTACGGTAGCAGACCGCGCCGATAGAATGAACGGCATGTCCCAGAGCATCAGCTTCGACCGGGCGGCCGACTACTACGACGAGACGCGCAAGCTGGAGCCCGATATCGCCACTGCCGTCACAAGAGCCATTCTTGGCGAACTCAGGTCAGCCGGGGCAGACCGGGTGCTTGAGATTGGGGTGGGCACAGGGCGTATCTCCCGCCCATTGATGGGGGAAGGGATCCACATAACGGGCGTCGACATCTCAGCGCTGATGATGCGGAAACTGCTCAACCAGCTCCCATCCGTCCATCAACCGCCGTCGCTTCTGCTAGGTGACGCTACTGCCCTGCCGTTCAGGGATGGGGCATTCCCTGCCGTACTCGCCGTCCACGTTCTGCACCTTGTCTCATCGCCTGTCGAGGCGATCAAGGAAGTGCGGCGAGTTCTTGAGTCCGGCGGCGTGTTCCTCCACCAGACGCACCGGGACAATGGTTCCCTCGATGCCAGCGCCGACAAGTTCGACGAACTGTTGATCAGCCGCGGCCACAAAATGCCGACCCGGTCCGCGTTCGAGAACGCCAGGGATATCCTGGAGGACTGCGGTGGCCAGAAGTCTGTCATCGAGATCGCAACAGAAACGAAGAGCGCCGAACCCGCCCGCATCCTGGCTGACTCCCGGGCCCAAATCCACTCATGGACATGGCGAGTGCCGGAGGACGTCTTCGAGGACTGTTGGCCGGAATACGAGGCCTGGTTCAAGGGTTACTATGGCGACGAGCCGATCCACGAAGACATTACCTATTTGTTGGAGACCTGGCGCTGGGACTGATCGTGGCTAGCGTTCAGTTTCGACCCAGATCTGTCGACCGTCGGTTGAGACCGTAACGTCTCCGTCCTGATCGGTCCGGAAGATGGCAGTATCAATCAGCCGGTCCAGGACTTCCGGCGACGGGTGACCGTATGGATTCGACTTCCCTGCCGAAATGACGCTCACTTGCGCACCGACACGGTCGAGGAACGCGGGGGTCGAGGAAAACCGCGAACCGTGATGGCCAACCTTCAGCACGTCCGCCGAGACGACAGCGCCGCTTCGCAGCAACTCTCTCTCACCCTCCTCGCCCAAGTCGCCTGTCAGGAGGAACTCGACCTCGCCCGAAGTCAATTTGGCCACTACCGATTGGTCATTGACGTCCGAGACGTCACTCGCTGCCTGCAGGATCTCAAGCGATGCCCCGTCCAGCGAAATCGTTTGGCCAGCGGAAGGGACCGTTACCGGAATGCCGGCTGAGACGAGCGCTTCCGTCCATGCGGTACCCGCAGACTCACTGCTTCGCGAAATCACACCTCGCACGTCGTATGAGTCCACCACCTCTGATAATCCGCCGACGTGGTCGGCCTGCTGGTGAGTGGCGATAACGAGATCGATGCGGCGATCGTGGAACGGGAGATGGCGTCCGAGTGCTTCGGCGAGGCTTTGCTCTCCCGGGCCGCCGTCCACCAGTACCCGGTGGCCGGACAGGTCCTCGATCAGGATAGAGTCTCCCTGCCCGACGTCGAGCACGGTCACGGATACCCTGCTCTCATCACCGCTGCTCCACGTTAACCAAGTGATACCGACGCCCGCGGCGATGACAGTTGCAATTGCTCCGGTCGCCGCGAATCTCCTGATGGGAATCTGTCCGGCGGGTTCATCTTCGTGCCTGTGCCCCTGCAGCCAAACGACTAACGCGGCGAGCACCGCATACCAGGCGATGACGTGACCCAGGCCAACGCCCTCCAGGCGGATGGATGCGAACGGCAGTGAGGCGAAGCCCTCGATCACCCAGAGCATGTATGCAGTGGGCGGCCACGCCACCCAGGCAACGACCTGGGCGCTGTCCGGTACGAGCATCACTGCAGCAGCTGCGAAACCAGAGGTGACGGCAACCAACACGAACGCCGGGATCACGAACACATTCGCAATCGGAGCGACGAGGGAGACGGTCCCGAAGGTGGCCGCCGAAATCGGCAGGGTGAAGGCGATCGCCGCCAGCGTGATCGCCAGCATCTCAGCGACTGGTCGTGCCAGGCCACTCTCGCCACTGAACCGGCGAAGTTCGCCGGCGAGGATCGGTGCCAGCGTCATCAGCCCCAAGGTCGCCGCGAAGCTCAGCTGAAACGAGATCTCGTGCACGACTTGCGGGTTCAGCGCCGACATTGTCGCCGCCGCATACACCAGCGCGATCGGGCCCGCGTTCTGGCGGCCCGTCATCGTGGCGACAATGTAGAGCGCTCCCATGACGCCGGCCCGCAGGACCGATGCGTCAGCGCCCACGAGCAACACGTACGCACCGACGCTTCCGAGGGCGATGAACGCCGCGGAGCGGCGGCCGATCAGCCACGCAAGAGCCGCGATGACAAGCGCCGCGAACATCGACACGTTCTGACCGGACACCGCGACCAGGTGCGATGTCCCTGTCGCCGACATGTCCGCCCGGAGGTCCGCGGGCAGGTCGCCACCCGTACCGATGAGCACACCCGCCGCAAGAGAAGCATGCGGCTGAGGAAGCGTATCGGACAGCGCCTCAGTAATGCTGGATCGGATGTCGAGGAGTTTCTCTCGGTACGGATTCCCTTGCCCGGATTCTATGAAGGTGGCTTCGGGGTAATAGGCGATGGAGGTAATGCCGCGTCTCAGAAGGTACTCCGGGTAATCGAACCCGGAGAATGGTTCTGGCGCTTCCAGTTCGCCCTTTATTTCGATCAAGTCGCCGTACTGGAACACCGTGGACAGAGGCACCCGAGCCATGAGGCGTCCTTCCGCGTCTTGCCAGCTTCCGGCTTTACTTCGTTCCGTGACCCGGATGGTGTAGACGCGCGACGTTTCTCGTTCGGAAGGTGGCCCGTCGACGAATCCCCGGAGCTGCACTTCGCCCTGTCCGTTCAGACCTGCCACACCCTGTGCGGGATCGGGTACGGTTGCCTCGTGCGCCGCGAAGCCGATGGCCGCGAGAGCCACCAACGCCGGCAGGAGGAGCAACGTGAAGGGCGTTGGCTTCAACAGGAACGCTGCCAGGCCGCACAACACAGCGGCTGCGACGAGCGCGGCCTCGTCTCCACCCGTGAGCGCCGCCGCGCACACCCCGAGCACCCACGCGAATGCCAGGAGTGCGGCCGCCATCAGTTGACCGTGATCAGGGTCGCGATGTCTTCGAAGACGGAGGATGGGACCAGCTCGCGTGTGAGCAGGTCGTCGATGCTCGTGAAGGCTCCGTCGTTCTGGCGCGAAATCACGATCCGGTTTGCCCGCACCTCGCCGATTCCCGGCAGTGTGTCCAGCTCCTGCTCGCTCGCCGTGTTGATGTTGACGACGACTGCGCCTTCGGCTGCCGGCGAGGAAACCGCTGCGCTTCCGATAGCCGGAACGACGATCATGTCCTCGTCCTCTACGCGCGTGGCGAGATTGATCGATGCCAGGTTCGCCTCAGCCGTCGCGCCACCGGCCGCTTCGAGTGCGTCAATCCACCTGAGATTGGGCTCCAGGCTGTAGACACCGGGGTTGGCGACAGCACCTGTGATGTAGACGCGAATGTCGGATTCGGGTGGCGAGGACGAATCGAGGACGAGTGGGCCGGGGTCATTGTTCACGTCGTCGGCGAACAACATCGCTGCTCCGGCAATAACCGGGATGGCGAGGATGGCGACGACTAGCCAGCGGTAGGAATCGATCCTGTCGAGCATGGGGCGGTCAGAGGATCATCCGGCGGCAATATAGGACGCACCGCTCTTAGCCGTCAACCCCGTGTCCCGCACAAGCAATCAGGCCGGCTGTCCGACCAACAACCGGCCTGATCTAATTTCCTGGGCTCCGCGTGAGGGGGTTTAAAAACGCGTTGCCTTGGTTCTGTACTTAACCTATAGTCACGTCTCCCGGTGCAGGTTAAGGGACGGTGAGATGAGAGTGAGAGTTCCGTGAAACGACCGGATGGTTCTTGCCCGTTGCCCTGGAAAGCCAAAGGCCGGTCTTTCGACCGGCCTTTTTGCGGGGCGGGAGGGGGTGAAACCGCACCGCTGGACTGCTACCTCACATAATACTCAGGCGTAAAGGCGTGTGGTTAGCGGACGGTTAGAGAGCAGAGGGAATTGGGTAAACGCCAGATTGCCAATCGTTCCTGTGGGGTGTATGCTTCCCACGCCATACAGTAAGGAGACGGGACCATGACTCAGGCACCAACTTTCCGCCGAACATACCCCTGGAAAACCTCGATCGCGGAGACCGACGTGACCTTCCGCCTGATGGAACCAGCCGATGGGCCGGACATTCTCAACTTTGCGCGGGAGTTGCCCGAGGAAGACCTCATGTTCCTCCGCACTGATATCACGCAGAAGCCCGCTGTCGACACCTGGATGAACTACATCAAGACCGGCCGCACCATCTCCCTTCTCGCAGAGATTGGTGGCAAGATCGCTGGCTACGCCAGCATCCACCTGAACGAGGCCACCTGGACACGACACGTAGCCGAGATGCGCGTACTCATCGGCCGCGATTACCGCGGCATCGGCCTCGGCAAGAAGCTGACCAACGAGGCGTTCGCCATGGCGCGCGATCTGGGACTTAAGAAGATCACGGCCCAGATGGCGACCGACCAGCGCGGCGCCCGTGGCGTCTTCGAGCACCTGGGCTTCCGCCCGGAGGCGCTCCTTGCCGACCACGTCATGACCCGAGACGGTACGACCCGTGACCTGCTCGTGATGTCCTACGACGTCGACGGCTTCAGCAACGACATCGGCCGCTAGTCAATCAATTGTCATCCTGACCGCGGTCATTACCTGGCAGGGCGGGAGGACAAGGCCCGCTCGATTTTCGTGATTACGCACGACCTAACACCGTACAGTGTCGTCTGGCCGAAGTTACGAAACTCCCCGTGTTAACCCGCGTCTGCGGCCATTGCCTGCGACGCCTGAGCCGCTGACCGCCGGGGGCGCCCGGGCTCTTCGCGAGCGCCAACGCCCATCTGTGGCAGGTCGGACTTGCCGACACCGGCCGCGTTCCGCAGCTCGATGTAGGACTGGTCCGCGAACTCCTTGAGGCGCTGAACGTCGCCACCTGCCTCGCTATCCGCCATGAAGCCGAAGAATAGCCTCTGGTCGTAGCTGGTCACGCCAAGGCTGATCCCCATCTCCCAGCCCAGCGGGATCATCGGGTAGTGGGCCAGCAACCGGTGACCGACCGAGTAGAGCGGGATCATCGGGCCTGGCACATTCGTGCAGACCATGTTCGCGAGCGAGTTGGACGGCTGCGGCATTCTGCCCAAGAGAGCTTGCAGCATCGGAGGGCTCGTATTCATCGATTCGCCCAGCCCCTCGATACCCTCTGCGATGTTCCGCCGCTTGAGTCGTTCCGTGCGAGCGCGGATTGTGTCCAGGCGCTCGGCCGGATCGGAGATTCCGACAGGGACTTCGACCAGCAGCATCGACACGCGGTTTCCCAGGGCGCCGCGCTCGCTTTCGCCGCGGACGTTGACCGGCGTCAGCACACGAGCCGACCGGCCGGCTGTGGTCTGACCGTGCATCTCAAGGTACCTGCCCAGTCCGCCGCCCAACACCGTCAGCACCACGTCGTTAACGGTGCCGCCGAGGGCGGCCCTGATCTGACGAATCTCCTGGAAGGAGTACTCAGAGAAGGCGACCGTCCGCCCCGGAGATAGCGGTTGGTTGAACGGCGCCCGCACAACCGGCACCTGCATGTAAGGAAGCGTGGTCTCCACGGCGCGCAGGAGGGAGCGTGTCCGCGTCCCACCGTCGAGCATATCGATGATGCGCTTTTGCTGGTTCGCCCAGCGGTCGATATCGGCCGAAGCGTTGTCCAGGATCGCGTCCATTAACCGGAGGAAAGGCGAGTCAGCCGCTGGCTTCTCGATCTCCGGTGCGGGCATCGGTGGTGGAGGATTCGGGGAAACGTCCAGGATCACCATAAGCAACTCAATGCCCGAGACACCGTCCACCAGGCAGTGGTGCACCTTGGACACAAGCGCCGTTCGGTCGCCTTGCAGCCCCCGGATGACGTGGATCTCCCAGAGGGGCTTGTCACGGTCCAGTGCTGGCGCAAACAAGTCCGCCGCCAGCTCGAACAGTTGCTGGTCGGTCCCGGGCGCCTCAAGCTCCTGCGGGAAGATATGCCGATTGATGTCGAAGTCCTGGTCCCACTCCCAGGTTGGGTGACCGACGTTGAACGGGGCGGGGACCACGACCTGCTGGTACTGCGGAATCAGGTGCAGTTTGGCGGCAATATTTCCCTGGAACTTCTTAAAGTCAAGGTCGCCTTCGAGCACGGCGATAGACCCGATATGCAACGGGCTCTCTTTGCGCTCGAAGTACAGGAACGAGGCATCCTGCGAACTCAGACGCTTGCCGTGGCCGCCCTGCGTCATTGGACTCTCCCAACTCTTGAACCGGCGAATCCCCAAACTCGCCCGTCCCATATGATGCCCCCGCGATTACACGGAGTATATACTACGCTGACACCGGGCTGTAACGGTTAACGCTAAGTAAAGGTTTCCTTTCTGGTACGATAGAAATCGATGATAAACAGGAAAGTAGCGGTCTATGACGGGGGGAAACAATGACTGCGTGGCGTCAGTATCTTGAGGAAGATTTTCAGGCCAGTTCCACCCTCCCCTTATGGCGCGAAGCTTTCCTGGGTGTGGACTGGCTTTCTCTTCGCGTGTCCCCTGTTTTCCGCGGCGTCGGCATCCCGAAAGGCGACGGTTCTGCGGTGGTTGTCATCCCCGGGTTCATGGGTTCTGACCAGTACCTCGGCGACATGAACTCATGGCTCCGGCGCATCGGATACACCCCCTACCTTTCCGGTATCGGGCGCAACGCCGAGTGCCCAGATGTCCTCAGTCTTCGGCTTCGCGACACCATAAACGCTGCTGCAGAAGAAACCGGCCGGCCCGTCCACCTCATCGGCCACTCCCTGGGCGGCGTGCTCGCCCGTAGCGCCGCCGGGCGCTGGCCGAAGAAGGTTGCTTCGGTAACAACGATGGCTTCACCGTTCCGCGGCGTCCGCGTTCACCCCTTCGTCCTCCAGACCGCCTATCTCGTCCGAGGCCGGATCATGCAGCGGCGAGACAATGGTGTCGAGCAGAAGGAGCCCCCTAACTGCTACAGCGGCTTTTGCACCTGCGAGTTCCTGAACTCACTCCGCAAGGAGTTTCCTGCCCAGATTCCGCAGATCGCGCTTTACACGAAGTCAGATGGGGTCGTCGATTGGCACTGCTGCATAAACCAGATGGACAACGCCACCGACATCGAAGTTCCGGGGACCCATGTCGGACTCGCCTTCAACCCCCAGGTCTACAAGCACATCGCGCACTTTCTGGCCGAACCGGAATCTTACCGGCAAGAGGCCGTCGCCTAGACCGGACCTGGTATTAGACAAACGAAAGAGGCGCCTCGCGAGAGGCGCCTCTTTTCGCTGGGGTGCGAAATGGCCGTTGGGTGGCCGGAGTAATTTCGTACTTAGGCGGGGGTGCTGCGGGCAGTCTTGCGGGTGCTGGGGCGCACACCATTGACAGCCTGCTCGGCGATCGGGGCTGCGCGTTGCACGGCCTCGCGGGTCGCGGAAATCGCGGCCTGACCGGCGTCTCGGTTGGCCTCGACGACCTTCCGGACTGTGTCCCGTGCCTCGCGTCCACCGTCGGCCAGCTCATCGAGGAACTGGCGCGTCAGGTCGAGCGTCCGGCCCTGGACGTCGGTCAGGTTACGGACAGTCGCGGTGTAGAAGCCAGTGACGTCGCGAGGGGCAGTCGCGAGTCTCTGAGTCAGGTCGACGGCGTCGCGCTGGCCGCGCTCAACCTCGTCGATCAACCGCCGGCTCACCCGGTAACCTCGGTCGTTGGCGGACTTCACGGCGTCCAGCAGGGCGTCGTAAGAGTCGTTCACGGCCTCGAAAAACTTGTCGATATTCTCTGTGGTACTCACAGGGGGACCTCCTTGACTATTCTGTCATCTATGTGCAAAATACACATAGCAGCACTTAATGTCAAGGGGTCAGTACAAGAAATTGCCAAACAAACTCCCGAACCAGGACGACCCGGCGCCGAAGACGTCCCGTACATCGAAGGGGCGACCCGCGCGCGGGGAGAACGGCGACTACACTCCGCGCCTGACCGGCGATCTCCTTAGTTCGAGCTTGCTGGCTTACCTGCGACGCTGGAATGCGCACGGCTATCAACTCGTCGAAGAGCTTCGCAAGTCGGGGTTGCCGGGGTTCGATTCTACGACGGTTTACAGAACACTTCGCCAATTGGAGCGCAATGGGCTGGTATCCTCTTTCTGGGACACGTCGGAATCTGGTCCCGCCCGGCGCCGGTACTCACTTACAAGGTCTGGCGAAACGTTCCTTGACCTTTGGTATGACATGTTTGGCAAATACCAGGAAATGTTGCAAACGGCATTCACTTCGTTAGACAATTCTCGCCGCACCCCTCAAGATGTGTCTGCGGATGAGGCTGACGAAGCAGAAATAGAGGAGGAGGCTTAAGATGGCCAACCAAAATGGGACCAGTCGCGCGGAAACAGGCGCGCCAGACGTAGCGGAAATGTGGCGCAGTTGGCTCACGGAAACAGAACGTCAGCTGAATTCGTTCTTCGGCGAAGCCCTTGGCACCGAGCAGTTCGCCCGAGCCAGCGGTAATTTCGTTGACGGTTACGCCGTCGTCCAGCGGTCTCTCAACCAGGGAATGGAGCGGTACCTCAACACTTTCAACCTGCCCACACACAGTGATGTCGTGGAACTGGGCGAGCGCCTCCACGCCATCGAGGACCGGATCACATCTTTGGAGGGCGCCATTCGCACTCTGGCGGAAAAGTCTGGTGTTGACACGGCCAGTAACGTGACAAAGCTTCGCCCCAAGCGCACCCGCAAGCCGGTGCCCAAAGACGGTCAGAATTCCAGCGCCTAGCGCTTCTCCCGAAGGAGTCCAGCCTTGGCCACATCAACCAGACCGCCAGTTGTCGAAACGATAATCGACACTGCCCAGGAAGAGGCAGAGCGCACGCGTGAGCGCATGCGGAAGGGGTTGGACATACTCCTTGCCCGCAACGAGCCGCCGGTAGGAATCACCCCCAAGGACGTCATCTACTCCCGCGGCACACTGAAGCTGTATCACTACCGACCCATGACTGACGAGGTCTACCGCGTTCCCGTCGTCTTCGTAATGTCCCTGGTCAGCAAGCCCTGGATCCTCGACCTGACCTTCGGCCAGAGTTTCATCCAGTACATGCTTGCCCAGGGGTTCGACGTCTTCATGATCGATTGGGGAATCCCGCGGCCCGAAGACAAGAACCTGAAGTTTGAAGACTACGTGATGGACCTCATGCCAGCGTGTTTCGAGGAGGTCCAGAAGGCTACGGGCGAAGAAGACTACTCAATCCTCGGCTACTGCATGGGCGGGATGTTCGCACTGATGTACGCCGCAATGTACCCCGACGCCCCCATCAAGTGCATCGCCTGCGCCGCCACACCCGTTGATATGACCGGGATGGGTCTTTTCCGCAAATGGCAGGACCCCCGGTACTTCGATGTGGACCGGCTCGTCGACACAGTGGGCAATATCCCATCGGAGATGATGCTTCGCACCTTTGAGCTGCTTCGCCCAATGGATCGCCTCGGCGGATACATCCGCCTCATCGACAACCTCTGGGACCAGCAGTTCGTCTACGGTTTCCGCATCATGTACAAGTGGACCAACGAGCAGATCCCCTTCCCGGGCGAGACCTATCGCCAGTTCACCAAGGAACTGATGTGGGAGAACAAGCTGGCGACTGGCCAACTCACCCTCGGCGGCCGACGCTGCTCACTGGAGGACGTCAAGGTTCCCGTTCTGCACGCGATGGCCGAGCACGACCACATTGCCCCCTTCGCGGCGACCAAGCCGCTTCTCGAGCTTGTCGGCAGCGAGGAGAAAGAGGAGCTGGTCCTCAAGGGTGGTCACGTCAGCCTCGTTGCTGGCAAGAACGCTGTTACACGCCTCTGGCCCCGCGTCGCCGAGTGGATGTCCTACCGCTCAGTCTGACCATGCAAATCCGCGGCTGCACCACCATCATCACCGGCGCTTCATCTGGCATTGGCCGCTCTACAGCAAAGGCATTCGCGGACGCCGGCGCCAATGTCGTCGTTGCATCTCGCAATAAATCGAAGCTGGAAGACCTTGTCGCCGAACTGGCGCCCCTGCCCGTTCGCGCAATCCCGGTGGACGTCACGGAGCGGCTATCTGTCGAAGCCTTGATGCGGCGCGCGTCCGAAGAGTTCGGTTCCATCGACGTCCTCGTAAACAACGCCGGTGTCGGCCTCTTTGCACCTATCGCGGACGGCAATCCCGACAACGCCCGCTATCTCTTCGATGTGAATGTCTGGGGAGCAGTGAATTGCGTACAGGCTGCCGTCCCGTACATGCGTGATCAGGGCAGTGGTCATATCGTCAACGTCTCATCCATCGCTGGACACATCTCGCCGCCTTACATGGGGATTTATGCCGCCACGAAGCACGCCCTCGCCGCGATCTCGGACGCCCTTCGCAACGAGGTGGCGGAGGACCGAATCGGCGTCACCACGATCTATCCCGGGCTCACCCAGACCTCCTTTACGGAGAATATGCTTCAGGAAGTGGACGCGCCTTCGATCCCTCCGCTTGCCCGCTGGGCGTCCTCTGATTCTGTCGCGCGGCGCATTTACCAGGCCGTACGCTGGAACCTCCGCGATGTCTACGTATCGCCCGAGGACATCGCTGCGGTCATAGCCGATGCCTTCGCGCCCGCGATCACCGATCGGGTGATGCGCACGTTCATCCAGCCCGGCGCGCGCCGCGAGGTCACATTCAAACGCAAAGCTTCGCCTCTCCGGGAAGGCTCCTCCGAAACCGCTGACTCCTGAGCGGCGACAGGTCGCTCCGTCGTGAAACTCGTCCTCGCCTCAGCTTCACCGCGCCGGCGGGACCTCCTCGCGCAGATCGGACTGGACTTTGATGTTCGCCCGGTAGACATCGACGAAACTCCCGGAGCGGCAAGAGATCCTGCGATACTCGCTCGACGCCTGGCCCGGGAGAAGGCCGAAGCTGCGCGCCTCCTCTATCCTGAACCCGCGATTCTCGCTGCCGACACGGTCGTCTGGCATGAGGGAAAGCCCCTGGGGAAACCGCGCGATGCCGGGGAGGCCATGGAAATGCTGACGACGCTGCGAGGAAAGACTCACGATGTGATAACGGTCGTTGCCTTGATGCCCGCGGGAAAGACCGCAGCCCTGTTTCGTCATCCTGTCACTTCGGTTACCCTGCGCGACTACTCGAACGACGCCATCGCGGCGACGATCCGGCACGGCCATCCATTCGACAAGGCCGGAGGATACGCGATTCAGGACGGTGACCTGGCGCCTGTCGCGTCGTACCACGGCTGCTATTGCAACGTAATCGGGCTATCTCTATACGCGACGATGGAACTTCTGAGGAAAGCGGATATCGACTTCGCTGCCAAGCCAGACCTTCTCCCGGAGTGTGCTTCCTGCCCGCTCGCACGATAGTGCCCAAACCTGATCCCAATTGTATTGACCGTTTCTTAACCTGTATCTACTGGCGGTAAACCGACATCCTTCGTCCCCCGGCATAACCTGCAATCAGGCAGCGCTTACCGTTTCTAAACCTAAAGCGGGAGCAGCTGGGAGGAACGAGCTATGGGGTACACGAAGCGCCAAACAGAAGAAGCAGGACAAATTCTGCCACTGTTCGCACTGATGGTCGTGATGTTCGTGATGATGATCGTCTTCGTCGTCGACTTCGGTGTCGTCGCGATGAAGGAAGGGCAGACACAGAACGTCGCCGACGCTGCAGCCCTCGCCGGCGCCCAGGAACTCCCCGATGACCCGGCCGGTGCCGAAGCCATCGCCCGCGACTACGCTGAACGAAATGGCGTTGACGGCGACTCACTCGTCATCACTTTCAGCTGCACAAGCACGAATCTCCGCATCTGCAACCCCTCCACCCCGACCTACGACACGATTACCATTGATGTGGCACAGACTGCGCCGGCCTTCTTCGGGCCGATCATGAGCGTCGTCGGCGACACTGACTCCTGCTGGAACGAGGGCTGCGACGCGACTGCCCATGCCGCGGCCTGCACCGGTGTTTGCGGTTCCGGCACCAGCCCCGTGGATGCGGTCGTCGCGATCGACCACACTGCCAGCATGACGGATGCCGACCTCAAGAACGCCAAGGATGGCGCGCTCACCCTGGTCAGGATGTTTGATTACCAGTCCCAGAACGTTGGACTGGCCGTTACTCCGCCGGTGAGTGCGTCGAACCATTGCGACAGCGTGGATACGTGGACTGACCCGCGCACCTGGCTTCCGGTTACTCTTAACAACGCGTATCAGACTTCGCCCGGGGTGCTCAATACCGGCAGCGCCCTGGTCTCCACAATCAATTGCCTGGACAAGCCTTCCAACGGCGAACTTTCCGGGCCTCACACCGACCTGGGCCAGGCCATGAAAGCCGCGAAGGATGAACTCGTCACCCGCGGACGGACCGACGTCAAGCATGGCATCGTCTTCTTCTCCGATGGCGCGGCCAACATCCATGGCGAACCTGCACAGGCAACTGCTGCCGGTTCCCGCGGGCCGTGTGATTACGCAAAGAAGATGGCGGACCAGGCCAAGGCAGCAGGGATCGAAGTCTACGTGATCGCTTACGGGGCGGACGACAAGTGCACCCGGGACGGCTCGGCCAGCCCCTGGCTGAACAAGACGGCCGTTGAAGTGCTCAACGCAATGGCCACTGACGACGACCACTTCTTCAACGCGCCACGAACGGCCGACCTCGACCCGATCTTCGAGGCCATTGGGCAGGAACTGGCTCGCGGCTCGCGGCTCGTCGAGTAGGCGCGCCGCTAAAGCGTTCTTGCAGGGTCGGCGCTAGCATACAATTGGCGTGTGCCGCCCACCACTCAAAGCGAGTCCATCCTCGACGCGCTGAACCAGCGCCAACGGGAGGCCGTTGAGCAGACAGAAGGGCCTCTGCTGATCCTCGCCGGGCCTGGTTCCGGCAAGACACGGGTCATCGCACACCGCATCGCCTACCTGGTTCTCGCGAAGGACGTCCATCCCCGCCGCGTCCTCGCCGTCACCTTCACCAACAAGGCGGCGCGAGAGATGCGCGACCGCGTCTATGAACTCGTGGGTGAGGAACAGGCTCGCGACATCGGCCTCGGCACTTTTCACGCCACCTGCTCACGGATCCTTCGGATCGAGGGTGAGGCGATCGGTGTCTCCCGCGCGTTCACGATTTACGACGACTCCGATCAGATCGCTGCCGTGAAACGCGCGCTGGACGATATGGGGCTCGACCCACGTCGCGTCCCGCCCCGCGCCGTCCTGTCGGCGATCTCGCGCGCAAAGAGCGAATTGCAGGGGCCGCGCCAGTTCGCCGCCCTCGTCGCCGACTACTTCCAGGAGGTTACATCACGCGTGTTCGAGCGCTACCAGGAGATTCTCGAGCAGAACGACGCGCTGGACTTCGATGACATCCTGACGAAGACCGTGGCGCTGTACCAGGAGCGCCCGGACATACTGGAGAAGCACTCCAGCCGCTGGGCCTACGTCCACATCGATGAATTCCAGGACACGAATATCGCCCAGTACGTCCTCAGTAAGCAGTGGGCTTCCCACCACGAGAACATCTGCGTCGTGGGTGATCCCGATCAGTCGATCTACACCTGGCGCGCCGCGGACATCCGCAACATCCTGAACTTCGAGCACGACTATCCGAACTCGCGCATCGTCATCCTTGACCAGAACTACCGATCCACCCAGACCATCCTCGACTCCGCCCACTCCGTGATCGCGCTAAACAAGCAACGCAAAGAGAAGAACCTCTGGACGGAGAACGGGCAGGGCAATCCCATCGTCACACACGAGGCTTACGACGAAGAAGACGAGGCGACCTTCGTCGTCGATCAGATACAGAACCTTCGCAAGGAAGAGAAGTTGAACCACCGCGACATCGCCGTCATGTACCGGACCAACGCCCAGTCGCGTCCGATGGAAGAGGCACTGGTCAGGAGAGGTGTGCCTTACCGCCTCGTTGGCGGGACGAGGTTCTACGAGCGCCGCGAGGTGAAGGACCTGCTCGCTTACTTGCGTTTGGTTCAGAACCCGTTCGACTCCATTGCCCTCATGCGGATCATTAACAAGCCTACCCGCGGCATTGGGGACCGGACATTGACGGAGTTGAACCACTGGGCGCGAGACAAGGGCATCCCTCCCTACGCCGCCCTTCAGATCGTCGCCGATGCAGAGCGCGACGACCCCGAATACGCCAACCGGCGCCAAGCGATCGAGGGGCGCGCACACCCCTTTCAGAAGCGCACTGCCGGTGCTCTGCTCCGTTTTCTTGGTTTGCTGAATGCGCTGATCGAGATGTCGAAGCGCTCGACGTTGTCGGAGCTGTTGGACGAGGTCATTCACCTTGCGGACTACAAAGACTTCATCCTCTCTGATGATGACGGCGAGGAGCGTTGGGAGAACGTGCAGGAGCTGCGCGCTGTTACTGTCCAGTACGACGAACTAAAGCCGGAGCATGCCCTCGCGTCCTTCCTGGAAGACGTGGCTCTCATCACAGATGTAGACCAGATGGAGGATTCCGACTCGGTGACGCTGATTACCCTCCACGCGGCGAAGGGGTTGGAGTTCCCGGTGGTGTTCATGATCGGCCTCGAAGAGGGGATCCTGCCCCACATGCGGTCGCTCGAAAGCGGCGACCCGGAGCAACTCGAGGAAGAGCGAAGGCTCTGCTACGTCGGCATGACGCGGGCCAAGAACCACCTTTACCTCGTGCGGGCCTTCCGGAGAGCCTTCAGCGGTCACCACCCGCCGTCCCGCTTCCTGTCAGACATTCCACCCCAACTCATCGCCGTCTCGCAGCGTGGAACGCAGCCCGCGATGATGGGGCCGACGCGGTACCGGGTCGCCCGCGAGGAAGAAGCGCGTCCGTTCGTGCCCTCGGAGGCATTCTCCTCCGGCGACCGCGTGCGTCACGAAAAGTTCGGTGAGGGGATCGTTGTGTCGTGCGAGCCTTCCGGTGGGGACTACCAGGTGGTCGTCGCCTTCCAGGGCGAGGCGGGGATCAAGAAGCTACTGCTTTCGTTCGCGCCACTGGAGAAACTCGCAACGTAGCCTTAGCACATGCGTCGCCCCGAATCGCGCCCGTAGCATTCGCGGCTGATACGCTTTTCGTATGAACCGCCGCGGTTGGCAGATCATCACCATCCAGATGCTTGCCGGCATCGCTATTATCGTCACGCTTTTCCTCACCGTGGACCTGGACGAGGTGGGCCGTGTGTTCACGGAGGCCGAGTACTTCTGGGTGCTGCTGGCCTTCCCGCTGTTTATCGCCGCCAACCTTGTGGGCGCTTACCGATCGCAGCTGTCCCTGGAGCGCATGGGCAAGGTCCCGATCGAACCCCTCTTCGACACCTACCTCGTCGCGTTTATGACGAACTCCCTGATTCCCCTGCGCGTCGGCGACCTCCTTCGCATCCAGGTAATCTCCCGCCGCTACGGCTTGCCCGTCCCCGGCGTCACCAGCGCCGTCTTCATCACCGAGACCCTCTTCGACGGCGCCGCCTTCACGCTGCTCTTCCTCTGGACGCTGGCTGTCTTTGGGGTTCCTGGCGTCCTCCTCAGCCTCGCCTGGACATTGAGCGGCATGATTCTCATCGGCGTGATCATCGCGGTGGTCTTCGCGCGAGTTGAACTGCAACCGGGCTGGATCGAGAACAGCTGGGTAAACTGGCTTCCGCACCGGGCGAAGCAGCTCGTAGACCGGTTGGTGCCGGAGGCACTTAAGGGCCTCGCCTTGCTGACCAATTGGCGCCTTTCTGTGCGCGCCTTCCTGCTCACGCTCCTCGGTTGGGCGCTGCAGGCCGTGATGTATTGGTCGTTCGGTCGCGCGTTTGGGCTCGAGATGAACCTGGCCGACTCGATTCTGGTAATGATGGCCGCGTCGTTCATCGTCTCCGCCCACTTCATCCCGACCAGCATCGGCATCTATGAGGGCGGTATCACCGGACTGCTCGTCGTCCTCGGCATGTCTGGCGGCGAGGCTCTGGCTTACTCTGTCGGCACCCACATTCTGATGATCACCTTCGGGCTCGTCGGCGGGATCAGTGCGATGTACCGACTGCGGCTCAGCCTGAACGACCTGGTCATCCTCGGCCAGCAGGGAGTTGAGGAGGCCGAAGAGTTACTCGTTGAAGAGCGCGAAAGTGAGGAGGCCGCCGCTCTCTAGTTTCGTCAGGCTGTCCGATACCTCGCCCACAACTTCCACGCAAACACGGCCACCAAAATGAGCGCGATGACCCCGAGGCTCCACGGGTCGCTCATCCGCCCACCCAGGTCTTCGTCCGCCACGTGGGCGAGCCAGTGCGCACTCGCTCCCACGGCCGCTCCGCCAAGCACCGCGAGGATCGCATCCGACCTCCACACGAGCGCGAATAGCAGCGCCGCGCCGAGACCCATCTGGAAGGCGCCAACGTCGTGCAGAAAATGGCGGTTGTAAGGCGGGAACTCCGCGATGTTCTCATAGAACGACGTCGTATCGACAAGCGCCCAGATGCCGAGGACCAGGGTGAAGGTGCCGAACGCGGCAACGACGATCGTGGAAACTAGATCGACTCGAGAAGTGGCTGCGGGTGAACTCACTAGCGGCGATTCTAGCACTCGCTGGACTCATCGACTCGACGAATCTATCTAGGTGACGGCCCATTCAAGAAAACCCAACACCTCGTCTGCCCGCGAGTCGCCGGCCTCCCACTTCTTGCGCACGGTCCGTGACCACTCAAGGAGCGGGTGCCACCGCTCAGGCAGGTGTGTAAGTCCCCAGGCGATGGCATCCCGCTTCGAGATCATTTCGCCGTGCCGGTCCGTGTAGAGTGCCCGGCAAACCGTCTCGACCTCATAGGCCTGAGCGCCGATGTACGTCTGGATCTCCGAACGAGGCCAGCGCCCTCCACTCCAGTTGCGCCATCTGGCGCGGAGTTCTCCTCTCGCTGCTTCAGCGAGGTCCTCCGACGTGATCGGATCTATCAGCGTCTTCGGGTCAGGGCCGAGTAGTGTGACACCGTGTTCGCGAATGGTCGAGCGCTCGAAAACCGAGGACGGGCGATAGTCGATCCAATCTACCTTTTCGTCCCAGGCGATCTTCACGTGCCGCTGCCCGGGCCTGAACCGCCGGATGGTGGCACAGTCGATAAGGTCGACCTCGTAATCCGGGTGTTCAATCGATCGGGGCGGCAGGCGGTCACGCAGTGCGGAAAGGGCAGCGAGTTCGACGTCCGAGAGCGTGTGCCAAGTGACGACAGCGAGATCGATATCGCTTGTCTTCGGGTCGTACTCACCCGTCGCAATCGATCCAGAAACGTAGACGCCCGTGATGTTGTCAGCCAGGGCGTTCTGGATCTCAGTGACCAGCGAGTCAAGGAGTGGGGCGATTGCCAGCGGGATTTGCCCAGGCAATACGATAGTCAATCCTCCAGAGTGCTCGTGTCGCCCTCGGGCAGCCCCAGTTCACGTGCCTTTAGCAGGCGCCGCATGATCTTCCCCGAGCGCGTCTTTGGCAGCGAGTCGATGAAATCGATTTCGCGGGGTGCCACTCCCGGACCGAGCTTCTCGCGGGCGAACCGGGTCAGTTCACGGCGGAGTTCCGGGGTGGGCTCGTAGCCATCCTTCAGCGCGACGAAGGCCTTCACGATCTCCATCGCAACCGGGTCCGGCTTCCCTATCACACCAGCCTCGGCGACTGCGGGGTGCTCGATTAGCGCGCTCTCCACCTCGAACGGGCCGACCAGGTGGCCAGCGGTGTTAATCACGTCGTCGGCGCGGCCCACGAACCAGAAGTAGCCGTCTGAGTCCATCCGGCCGCGGTCACCCGTGATGTACCAACCGTTCTGGAACCGCGAGTCGTACATCTCTTCCCGGTGCCAGTAGGTCCGGAACATCGACGGCCATCCCGGCTTAACAGCGATATCGCCCTCATCTCCGGGAGGCACCTCATTCCCCCCATCGTCGATGATCGCCGGGTGGATCCCGGGGAACGGCCGGCCCATACTGCCTGGCCGGATCTCCATGACCGGATAATTGGCGATCATGATCGCGCCCGTCTCCGTCTGCCACCAGTTGTCGTGAAACGGCAGACCGAGCGCCTTTTCGCTCCAGACCACGGCCTCCGGGTTCAGGGGTTCTCCGACAGACATCGTGTAGCGCAAACTCGAGAGGTCGTGCTTCTTTGGCACCTCGTCCCCGGCCTTCATCAGCATCCGGATGGCCGTGGGAGCGGTGTACCAGACAGTCACCTTGTACTTCGCGATGAGGTTGTACCAGTTGTTGGCGCTAAACCCGCCCTCGTAGATGAGACTCGTCACGCCGTTGCTCCAGGGAGCCAGCATTCCGTATGACGTCCCGGTCACCCAGCCGGGATCCGCCGTGCACCAATAGATGTCGTCGTCATGCAGGTCGAGCACGAATTTTCCTGTGGCGTACTGGCCGATGATGGCGTTGTGGACGTGGGCGGCGCCCTTGGGCTTGCCCGTAGTGCCTGACGTGTAGTGCATCACCGACCAGTCTTCGGGATCGGTGTCCAGGGTCTCGAACGCCTCTGACTGGTTCGCGATTACATCGTCCCAGAGGACAACGCCGTTCCCCGCGGCTCCGGCGTGGCGGCGGGTGACCAGGACGACTTGCTCCAGGTGCGGGAGGTCGATGCGAATCTCCTTGATGCGCTCCCAGAGGTCGGGGCTGGTGACGAGCACCTTCGCCGCGCTGTCCTCCAGCCGGTCCTTGACCGCATCGGGACCGAACGCCGAGAACAGCGGCCCGGTGATGGCTCCGAGCTTCAAGGTCCCGAAGAAAGTGAAGTAACACTCAGGCAAGCGCTCGAGAAATATGAATACACGGTCGCCCTTCTCCACGCCCAGCGATCGCAGTCCGTTAGCCGCCTTGTTGGCGCCCTTCACCATGTCGGCAAACGTGTACGTCTCCTGCTCGCCGTTCTTCCCCTCCCATAGCATCGCCACTTTGTCACGCCGCTCCGTCTTCAGGTGACGGTCGAGGCACTCGTACGCCTTGTTCAGTCCTCCGCCCGGCGTCCCATCCAGTTCCGAACGAATCTGCTCCCAGGTGATCTCGGCACGCGCCGCATCGTAGTCCCAGAGGTTGGGCTTCACCGCGAAATCGTCGTACGAGGGCTTGGGGATGGGTGCGTAATCCATGGCTACTCCTTCGGTCTCTGAGCGAGCATCAATGTAGCGCAGCGCCGGAGGAGGGGTCAAAGGGAGGTCGCAGTGCGCATTGTGTCGCGAAAAGACCCGAACCTATCATGTAAGTGAAGCGTATCGTTCACGGAGGCAATTCCACTGGAAATCGGCGGCGTCAGCATATTCATCGCGTTCCTCGCGGGCCTTCTGTCCGTCTTTTCGCCGTGCGTGCTACCCCTTGTCCCCGCGTACCTCGGCTACCTGACTGGCGCGACTCTTGAGGGCGCAGTCCCTGTCCAGTCCGTGACCGTCCAGTCGACGGCCGGAGGTGTCGCCGTGGCAACCGCGCCACCTCCGACCGAACGAGTGCCCTCGCCCTTCCTTCATTCGGTGGCCTTTGTCGCAGGCTTTTCCGCGATTTTCATTCTCTTCGGCATCTCCATCGGTCTCATTGGCTGGGTCTTGAAGGACAACCAGGACATCATCCTCAAGGTATCGGGAACCCTGCTCATCATCATGGGCCTGCACCTCGCCGGGGTCATCACTATCCCGTTCCTGGAGCAGGAGCGCCGGCTCGATGTCGGCGGGAACCAACGAGTCGGCTACGCGCGGTCGTTTCTCGTAGGCTGCACTTTCTCCGCTGGCTGGAGCCCCTGCATCGGGCCGACGCTGGGCGCCATCTTTGCGCTGGCGATTGCGGGCGGGACGGTGGCCGAGGGCGGCTTACTGCTTGGCATCTACTCGCTCGGCCTCGCCATCCCATTCCTCGCCATGGGGCTCGCATACTCCGGGATCAAACCCGTCTACAACTGGATCAAGCCGTATGTTTGGATCGTCAACTACATCAGCGGCGCACTGCTCATCATCATCGGGATACTCATCTTCACGGATAGCCTCGTGAACCTGAACAGCACCTTCGACTTCTGGCCGTTCAGCGAGCTGGCCGAGCTTGAAACCGAGATCGAGGACTGATTGGACCGGACTCTCTCTCAGCGGTTAATCGCTCTTGGTGGATTGGTCCTTATTGTCGGGGCGGCCGTTCTAATCCTCGTCGCGACGGGAGTGCTTGGAAACGGGGGTGACGCTGAGGCCGTTGAGCTACACGAGACTCCGGCCAGCAGCGGCGGAATGTCCGATGTGGGGCCAGAGACCGGCAAGCTGGCGCCGGATTTCTCGATCAGCGACTTCGACGCGGAGCGTCACCGGCTGAGCGATATCCGGGGGAAAGTGGTCTACATAAACTTCTGGGCGACCTGGTGCGTGCCCTGCCAGAAGGAGTTGCCGGACATCGCTTCTCTGCAGGAGGAGTACGGCGACGACCTCGTCGTCATCACAGTTAACAGGCGCGAGTCCGTCGACCAGGCCCGCGACTTCCTGGCGAACGTACCGAACCTGGAAGGAGGAGAGGGCGTGGACTTCCCGGTCAATGGCCTCGACCCGGACGACACCCTGTTCCGCGAATACCGCGGCCTGGGCATGCCGATGAGCATCTTCATCGCGCCTTCGGGCGAAATCACTGATCGTGCCGACGGAATAATCTCGATCGACCATATGCGAGAGGCTGTAGAGCGCGCTTTGGAGGCCGGATAGTGCACCCGCGCGGCCTCTCCCGAGCTAACGTATACTGGGCCTGACCGGGCCGAAGCGCCGGGTAAAGGAGGATTCATCGTGAGAGAAGTAGCCGTTGCCGGTGCCGGCATGACCAATTTCGGAAAGTTCTTGGACCGCAGCATGAAAGACATCGCGGCGGAGGCCGTGAACGGTGCCCTGGGGTCGGCCGGGATCGACAAGGAGAAGCTCCAGGTGGCTGTCGTTGGCAACGCCACCGCTGGACTGATCACCGGCCAGGAGATGATCCGGGGCCAGGTGGCCCTGCGAGACATGGGCATCGGTGGCATCCCGATCATCAACACTGAGAACGCCTGCGCCAGCTCGTCGACGGCCTTTCACGTGGCCTGGATGTATGTCGCTTCCGGCATGTACGACGTGGCCCTCGCCGTCGGAATGGAGAAGCTCTACCACGAGGACAAGACGCGCTCCTTCAAGGCCATTGGCTCAGCTGTTGACGTGGAATGGGTAGCGCAGATGCAGGCCGCCGCGGCCGCCGCTAAAGAGGCGAACAACGGTCAGGGCAATCCGGATGTCGCCGAGGGTGCCGGTGAGAAGCGCTCCATGTTCATGGATTTCTACGCCGCCTTCGCCCGCTCCCACATGGCGAAGTACGGTACCACGAAGGAGCAATTCGCCCGCGTCGCCGTGAAGAACCACTACCACGGCTCCCTGAACCCCCACGCGCAATACCGCGAGGTCTACTCGCTTGAGGACGTCCTGGCTTCGCCGCCTGTGGCCGAGCCCCTAACGCGTTTGATGTGCTCACCCATCGGCGACGGTGCCGCCGCCGCGGTCCTGGTTTCTCCCGAAGTAGCCCGCCAGATCACGACCAAGCCCGTTTGGATCAAGGCCTCTGTCCTCGGCTCCGGCTTCGACCGGCAGCCCGGCGAGGACGACGTCACGGTGACGATGGCGAAGAAGGCTTACGAGATGGCGGGTGTCGGGCCGGAAGACCTGAACGTGATCGAATGTCACGACGCCTCGGCTCCCGCGGAACTCGTGCTGTACGAGGAACTTGGATTGTGCGAGAAGGGCGAGGGCGGCAAGCTTATCGATTCTAAGGCTACCTACATTGATGGACCGATCCCCGTGAACCCCAGCGGTGGCCTCATCTCCAAGGGACATCCCATCGGCGCAACCGGCGTCGCCCAGATCTACGAGATTTACACGCAGCTTCGCGGTGAGGCCGGCGACCGCCAGGTCAAGAACCCGAAGGTCGGCCTAACCGAGAACGGCGGTGGCATGGTCAAGGGCGACCCCGCAGCTCTCGCGGTCCACATCCTGGCGTTGTAGGGTGCTGGGGCGCGACAGTGCGCCCTGTCCGTAGCATGTCAAACGAGGAGATCACCCTCAGGCGCGACGGCGCGGTCGCTGTAGTGACGCTCAATCGGCCTGACAAACTCAACGCCATCAGCCGCCAGATGTCTGCCGAGCTCATCGAGTGCGTCGACGCTGTCGAAAGCGACGATGGCGTCCGCGTCATCGTGCTCACCGGAGCCGGCGACAAGGCGTTCTGCGCTGGCGCTGATATGGGTCAGGCCGCCCTGGGCGATGGGGCGGCGAGTGACGGCGAGATGTTTGCCGGCGGTGACCGTGACTGGGCAGCGCGGGCCGCGGTGCGGCTGGCGAAGGTGAAGAAACCCCTGATCGGCGCGATCAACGGCTACGCCTACGGCGGGGGCGCCGTCTTCGCGATCGCCTGCGACATCAGGATCTGCTCGGACAACGCCGCGTTCGGGTTTGTCGGCGCCAGCTACGGCCTGGTGGTTGGGGCCAGCCGGCTACCCGCGCTGGTTGGACCGGCGTTGGCCAAGGAACTGATCTTCACCGCGCGTACCGTTGACGCTGAGGAAGCGCAGCGGATCGGCCTCGCGAACCACGTGGTGCCGCTATCGAGCCTGCAAGACGTGGTCATGGAGATGGCCGGCCGGATCGCGGAGCAATCCCAGCCGGCCGTGTTGGCCTCGAAGGAAGTGATCGACCTCGCCACGCTGGACAAGGACGCGGCCAGGCGCGAGTACGAATGGAACCTTGAGCTGCGCCAATCCGATGAGCATAGGCAAAGATTCCGTGAGGCTGCCGAGCGCGTCGTAAAGCGGGACTAGCCCGCAAAGTCCAGCCCGAGGATAGTCGACCCCAGCTCCCGCGCCACCAATCGGTCCCTGTCTGACCCGCCCGCAAGTTCGGTCAGGCATTCGATGGCGCGGGGCGTATTCAGGTCATCCGCCAGCGCAAGCAGGAGCGGCTGGCCCCGTTCGATGACCTCGTCCCGTCCGATCTGGCCACCCTCGCGCAATTGCCCTGCGAGGTCGTGCGCGAGGTCGCATGTCGGTAGCGGGGCGTCCATGGGGTGGTTCCACGGCTGACGGTAGTGGTGCTGGAGGAGGTAGAGACGCACAGCATCCCGGGAACAGCGCTCCAGAAGGTCGGCGACGAACACCATGTTGCCCAGTGACTTGCTCATCTTGTGCTCGCCGCAATAGACCATCGCCGCGTGCATCCAGTGCTTGACGAACTGGACTCCGGACGCATTCTCGCTCTGGGCGATCTCCGCCTCGTGATGAGGGAAGACGAGGTCGTCGCCACCGCCGTGGATCGTCACAGTTTCTCCCAGGTACTTCATCGCCATCGCCGAACATTCGATGTGCCAGCCGGGCCTCCCCGGCCCCCATGGCGAATCCCACGCCGGCTCCCCAGGCTTCTGGTGCTGCCAGAGCACGAAGTCCAGCGGATCGCGCTTCAGCGGGTCCGCCGGGAAGTTGCCCCGCTCGTTGGCGATCTGCAGCATCGCGTCGTAGTCCTCGCGGAACAGCTTGCCGAAAGAAGGATCGGACTTGACGCTAAAGTACACGCTGCCGTCGCTCTCGTACGCGAGCCCGCGCTCAATAAGGGCGGCGACCGTGCTCTGCATTTCCGAAACGTGCTCTGTCGCCCTTGGCGCAACGTCGGGGTCCAGGTTCCCGAGGCTGGCCATCGCCGACCGGAACGACGCGTACTCGCGCTCGCCGAGTTGCTTCCAGTCGTCGCCGGTCTTTTCTGCGCGCATAAGCACGTCGTCGTCAATGTCGGTGACGTTCTGGACGTAAGTCACATTGCGGCCAAGGAAGCGCAGCCAACGTACGAGGACATCGAACACGGTGTACGTGAAGGCGTGGCCCAGGTGCGACGTGTCGTATGGGGTGACCCCGCACACGTACAGGCCGACCTTATCGTCGGTCACCTGCTCAATGGCGCGGCTCGCCGTGTTGTAGAGCGAGGGTGTTGGGAGAGTCACGCCGCCAATCGTATTGCTTGAACGGCGATGTTGTCATCCGGGCGCGGCGTTGTCTGCGTTCCCGCGTTCCTGTACAGTCCAAAACGCAGCCCGGAGAGTGTGAGGAGACGAACATGAGCGAAGTACTCGGCGTACGCGTCGGTGATCGCGCCGAGATGACCCACAAAGTGACAACGGCCGACGTCCAGAAGTTCACCGAAGTCAGCGGTGACGACAACCCGTTGCACCGCGACGCTGAATACGCGAAGAAGACCCGCTTCGGAGAGCCTATCGCTCATGGCATGCTCAGCGCCGGCTATATCTCCGCCGTCCTCGGCACAAAGCTGGCCCCTCACGCCTGCGTCGTCTATCTGAGCCAGAGCCTGCGCTTCACCCGTCCCGTCAAGATCGGAGACGAGGTGCGGGCAGTTGCCGAAGTGATCGCTGCGGATTCGGAGAAGCGCACACTAAGGCTGAACACTGAATGCACCAACCAGGACGACCAGATTGTCGTGACGGGTGAGGCGGTCGTACTGTTGGACCCGATAGAGGAAGGCCCGTGACTGCCGCCACGATCCCATCCGGCGTCCATAAGATCCGCGTGCCCCTCACCGGCAGCCCGCTCGGATGGGTTAACGCCTACGTCCTCCGCGCCGACGATGGCTTTGTTCTCGTCGATTGCGGCTGGGACCTCCCGGATGCCCTCGATGCTCTGCGCAAGGGGTTCAACGATCTCGGCATCGCCCTCGAAGACCTGCGAACCCTGGTCGTAACTCACAACCACCCGGATCACTACGGCCTTGCCGGCCGCCTGGTAAAGCTGGCGTCTTGCGGGGTCCTCATGCACCACCTCGACGCCGTGCACATCGAGAGCCGGTACGTCGACATGACGTCGCTCGAAGCGGAGATGGAGCGCTGGCTCCGCATCCACGGTGCGCCTCCGGACGAACTCATGGCGATGGTCAAAGGCTCCGAGGCCATCCTTGAGCGGATCAACATCGCCAAGCCAGACATCGAGGTGTCAGGCGGCGAGAAGGTGATGGCTGGAGAATCGGAGTGGGAGATCATTTGGACGCCCGGTCACTCGGTCGGCCACATTTGCCTCTACGAGCGCCGCCAGAAGGCATTTCTCTCCGGGGATCACATCCTCGACCCCATCAGCCCAAGCGTCGGCCTGCACGCCCAGTCGATGGGGAATCCGCTTTCCGACTACCTCAGCTCCCTGGAAAGCATCCGTGACCTGGACGTCGAAACCGTACTTCCGGCTCACGGGGACGAATTCGTCGGCTACAGGGAGAGGATCGACGAGCTGCTTGAGCACCACGAGGAGCGGGGCGACGGTATCCTCCGGATCCTCGGCGAGGGCGCCAAGACCGCGTACGAGACGGCATCCGGGATGAAATGGAACCTGGAGGGTGCCTTCGAGCAATGGCCTCCCTTCATGCGCCGCCTTGCCACTACAGAGGCCCTCGCCCACCTCGAGCTCCTCGTGAGCCGCGGAAGAGTGAAAAGGGAGACAGCCGACGGCGGCATCGTGCGGTACGCCTTGCCCGGAGCGAAACAGGAACTCGCACGATGACAGGGTCCAAGACAACGGGCGGCAACTTCTTCGAGGATTTCGAACGGGGGCACGTCATCCATCACGCCGTCCCGCGGACCGTCTGGGACGGCGACATGGCCATGTACGTCGCGCTTACCGGTGACCGGCGACCCCTCCACTGCGCCCGCGAGTTCGCCCAGTCACTGGGCTTCGAACGAGAGACCGTGCACGACATGCTCGTGTTTCACATCGTCTTTGGCCGCGCGGTGCCAGACGTCTCGCTGAACTCTCCGGCGAACCTCGGCTACGCCGACGTCCGTTTCCTCGCCCCGGTGTACACGGGAGACACTCTCCACGCCGAGACCGAGGTCATCGCCAAGCGCGAAACCTCCCGGGACGACGTAGGCATCGTCTGGGTGCACACCCGCGGCTTCAATCAGCGAGACGAGCCCGTGCTCCAGTTCTACCGCTGGGCAATGGTCAACAAGCGTCTCACCGGCACGAAAACTGGCGACGACGATGCCCCTGAACTCCCTCCCAGCGTCAGCGTAACGGACCTCCACGTACCGCCGGAACTGGACCTCACCCACTTCGACCCGGTCGTCACGGGCGGCCGCGCCTACTGGGAGGACTACGACGAAGGGGAGCAGATAATGCATCCCCAGGGGCTGACGATCGAAGATGCCGAACACCAGATGGCGACACGCCTTTACCAGAACAACGCCCGCGTCCACTTCAACGACGTGCTCCAGAAGTCCTCACGCTTGGGCAAGCGGATCATCTACGGCGGGCACATCATCTCGCTCGCCCACTCTATCGCTTACGACGGCCTTGAGAACGTGATCCGCATCCTCGGCTTCAACGCCGGCGCTCACGCCAATCCCACGGTCGCCGGCGACACCCTCTTTGCCTGGACCGAGGTGCTGGAGCGCATCGACCTCGGCCGCACCGACTGCGGTGCCCTGCGGTTGCGGCTGGTGGGGGTCAAGAACACAGACCCTTCCGCCGAGGACGTGCCACTGCGCGGGACCGACGCGGAGACGGGAAAGCAGAACTACAACCCGAACGTCGTGCTGGACCTGGACTATACGGTGCTCATTCCGAGGAGACCCTGATGCTTAACGGCAAAGCCATAACACTAAGCCCAATCGTTGAAGCGGACCTGCCGGTGCTCTACGAGCACACCCTGAACCTCGAAAACCGCGGCGAGTTCTGGCCCACTTCGATCTCGTCGATGACACAGCTCCAGAAGGAGCTGGCAGAACATGGCTTCTGGAAGGATGAGTTCGGAAGCCTGAAGATGACGGATACGGCAAGCGGGAAGCTCGTTGGCCAGATGTTCTGGTTCAAGACCGTGCAGTACATGACTGAACTGGAGATCGGCTACATCATGTACGACACGTCGAACCGTTCGAAAGGTGGGACGACGGAGGGGCTGAAGATGCTGACCACGTTCCTCCTGGACACGAAGCCGGTCAACCGGATCCGGCTCTGCATTGCGACAGGCAACGGGCCGTCACGCCGGGTGGCAGAGAAGGGCGGCTACCGGCACGAGGGGACGCAGCGCGGCGCGTTCTGGCACAAAGGGCAGCACTACGATATGGAGCTTTACGCTGTCACGCGTGAGGACTGGGCCGGGCGATCAGAGGCCTGACCAAAGCAGGGTAGCGGAGAGCCAGCCCTCCACTACGCGAAGTAGTTCTTACAGGCCTCGTCGATTGTCTCTTTGCTGAGCACTCTCTCGGTAGACTGGTAGCGGGCGGAGGCGGCGATCGCCTCAACGAGGTCGCGAGGGTGGCAGCCACGCATATCCCGCCCCGCCTTCTCGAAGTACTCGTCCACAAGGTAGTCGGCGATCTCCTGGTCGTACTTGATCTCGTTTCTCTGGCACTCGCGGCGCAGGATCTCGATGAAGCGTTCTCGGTCAGGGTCCGGGATCTCGATCTTGTAGCGGATGCGCCGCAGGAAAGCATCGTCCACGAGATCCGAAGGCCGCCGGTTCGTCACGAATAGCGGGATCACGTCGAACGGGCTCTGGAAGCGGACGCCGCTGTGCAGCGATAGGTTGTCCATCCCCTTCTCCAGCGGAACGATCCAGCGGTTCAGCAGGTACGCGGCGTCAAGGTGCTGCCGGCCGAAGTCGTCGATCACGAGCATCCCGCCGTTTGCCTTGAGTTGGATCGGCGCTTCGTAGGTCTTGGCTACGTCATCCAGGATCAGCTCCAGGTGGCTTGGGGCCAACTCGCCCGCCGCCAGCACGATCGGACGCTTGATCAACACCCAGCGCGTGTCCAGCGCTTTGCCATCAGCCGTGCGCACCGGAGGGTCTTCAACGGGCTCGTGCGTGCTCGGATCGAACACCTGGATCACCTGGTGCATCACCTCGATCGCGTGCGGGATCAGAATATGGCCAGGCAGAGCGTCACGGAGCGCCTCGGCGGCAGTGCTCTTGCCGTTGCCCGAGGTCCCGTAGATCAGGAACGCGCGCTTCGAACTGATCGCACTCCCGATGAGGTCGATGGTGTGCTGCGCCAGGACCAGCGATTCGAGGCTCTCCTCGACCATGTCGCGCGTGATCTCCACGTTATGTACCGACTGGCGCTTTACGTACTCGAAGTACACGTCCAGCGGAATAGGCGTCGGGCCGGAGTAGCCGCTCATCGCCAGCGATGACGTCGCCCGGCCCATACCAGCCGAGGTCAGCGTGTAAGTAAGGGTGATTGGGGAGAGGCCTGACCCGCCGGTGACTTCCAACATGCGCTCGCGCCGCAGGAAGGACAGGACGTCGACCGCGACGTTCTGCGGCAGGGCTAGCCGCTCGGCCAAGTCCGCGCCCATCACGTTCCCGGCGAAGTAGAGGGACTTCAGCGTCAGGTCAGCAAGAAAACCGAGGTCCAGCCCGGTCTCCTCGATCGTTGTTGGCGCGCCGGGAAGGTCCACCAGCGGCTTGGTATCAAGCGTCAAATTGTATTCTCCCTAAAGATACTTTCATAAACATAACCGCAACGCAAACCGCGTTGTTTCAAACGCACCTCGTGAGACCGCTCTCACACACTGGATGCATCCGGACGCCAACTGTTACGGTTTGGCCATGAGAAGCTGGCGTGTCGCGGAGTACGGCGATTACCGTCAGGTGCTTCGACTAGATAACGACACCGGGCGTCCGGTACCCGGCACTGGACAGACGCTCATCCGTGTCATCACCGCTGGGGTGAACTTCGCTGACATCCTGGCCATAGCCGGACGCTACCAGGTGAAGTTGCCTCTGCCCTTCACTCCGGGCTCAGAGGTCGCCGGAGAGGTGGTCGACGTCGGTCCCGGTTCACGTCTGGTGAGGGGGCAGACCGTCATGGCCACACCCCGCAGCGGCGGCTACGCGGAGTTCGCCATCGTCGACGATGATGCCGCCTATCTGGTACCGGACAGGGTCGATCCAACTCCCGCCGCGGTCATGCTCGTCACCTACCAGACGTCACACATCGCGCTGTTTCGGCGGGGCAAGCTCAGGGCGGGCGAATGGCTCCTCGTCCACGGCGGTGCGGGTGGCGCGGGGACCTCGGCGATCCAGATGGGAAAGCGTGCGGGAGCGAGGGTAATCGCCACTGCGGGTGGCGCTGCGAAGTTGGACATCTGCCGCCGGTGTGGCGCAGACGAGGTCATCGATTACCGCGCCGAGGACTTCGTTGAGCGCGTGCGCGACATAACAGGAGGCCACGGCGCAGATGTCATCTACGACCCGGTCGGTGGCGATGTCTTCGATGGGAGCACACGCTGCCTGGCGTGGGAGGGGCGTCTGCTCGTCGTCGGGTTCGCTGGGGGGCGAATCCCAGAGATCGCCGCCAACCGCATTCTCCTCAAGAATATTGATGTGGTGGGTGTCAACTGGCCCGAGTACCGCGCGAAGGACCCAGCCGTTCTGGCTGCCGCTCAGGACGACATCTGGCAGGGCTACCTCGATGGCGACCTCGTGCCGGTTGTTTGGCGGACGCTGCCTTTTAGTGCTGTCCCCGAGGCCCTGGCTGCAATCGAGAGCCGGGAGAGCTACGGCAAGATCGTGATCAAGGTCGCTTAACCCGCCTTCGGGCCTGCGAGCAACCGTTCGCGCAGGGCCGTGTCGCTCGCGCAGTCTATCGCCGTCCAGGCCATCGCGATCGCCCCGTCCGTCACCGCTTTGTCGGCGACCGGTGTGGCGCAGGCCGCTGTGAACTCGGGCTGGTGGTTCACCGCTGGGAACGACTCGATCCCGATCATCGGGTGGATCGCGGGAATCGCCAGCGAAACGTTCCCCATGTCCGTCGAGCCTGCCGATTCCTTGATCCGCGGCGATACTGGTGGGAAGGCCCGCCCCAGCGCTTCGGCGTTCTGCTGGTAGTAATTCGCGATGTCCGCATCGTGGCGCATCTCGCTGTAGGCCCAGTCCCCACCCTCAATCTCAAGCGTGGCTCCAGTTGCCACGGCACCGGCCTCGAAGCACTTCACCACCTTCTCCCGGATCTGCTCTAGCTCGCCCACCCTTCGAGCTCTCACCGAATAAGCCGCTGAAGTGTCTTGCGGGATGATGTTGGGCGCCTCGCCTCCCCTTGTCACGATACCGTGCACCCGATCCGTGCTGCGCATGCTCTGCCGCAGCAGCCCGATCGCCACCTGGGCCACCGTCATTGCGTCAGCGGCGTTGATTCCCAGTTGTGGCGCCGACGAGGCGTGTGCTGCCTTCCCTTTGTACTTCACCACCAGTCTCTGCGCGGCGAGGATGCTCGGTAGCAGCAGGTCCATCGGCGATGGGTGCACCATCATTGCGGCGTTGACGCCTTCGAAACCCCCGCGGTTGAGGAGAACGATCTTGCCGCCGCCACCTTCCTCCGCCGGCGTTCCGATCACACTCACCGTCAGCCCGGCTTCATCCGCGACTCGCGCCAGCGCGAGTCCGGCCCCGGCGGCGGCCGTCGCAATAATGTTGTGCCCGCAGGCGTGCCCGACGTCCGGAAGCGCATCGTACTCGGCACAGATTGCGATGTGGAGCGGCCCGGACCCCCCGCGGGCGACGAAGGCCGTCTCCAGTCCGCAGTACGGCTTCTCGACGGCCATCCCGTTCGCGCCAAGGTAGTCCGCTAGCCAGCCCGATGCCTTGTGCTCTTCGTAGTTCAGCTCAGGGTTCGCGTGAATCTTGTGGCTGATGTCGATGAGGTCGCCTGACGCCTGTTCAACGGCGTCCCTTGCGGCCTGCTTCAGGTCCACGGTTATCGCTTGATCTCGAATACCCTCACCGGGTCTTCGAAGCCGCGCATCACGTGCTCGCCCATATCGGCGAAGAGGAAACCCTTCCCGGCGCACAGTTCACGGACCGCGGTCGAGGCGAGGATCTCTCCGCCTTGCGCCATTGCGGCGATGCGAGATGCAAGGATGACGGTCTCGCCGAACAGGTCGCCGTCCTCCTCGATTGGCTCACCGGCATTCAGGCCGCACCGCACCTGCAGGGGCGCGTCACGTTGCGCCTCTGCGCCGGATGCGTTGCGTTCAGCAAAGGCCTGCTGAAGCGTCAGCGCGCACTCCACCGCTTTTGTAACCGACGGGAACGAGGCCATGAAGCCGTCACCCATCGTCTTCACCTCCGAGCCGCCGTGCTCCTTTAGAACGTTGCGGGTGATCGTCTCGTGGTCGCGGAGGACGGCTCGGCCTTTCTCATCGCCCAGGCGTCGCATCATCGCGGTGTGGCCGACGAGGTCGGTGAAGAGGATGGTGCGGAAGGCTCCAGGTGCGTCTGCGGCTGTGGCTTTTGATGGAGTGTCCACGAGGAAGTTCTGAATTGCGGTGTGAGCTTGCTGGAACCCCTCAACGCCGGGGATGTGCGCACCGGGGATCGAAACGAACCTGGCGCCCTTGATCCCGGCAGCCACCTCTTGCCCACACACCATGGGAACAATGCGATCATCCCTTGAGTGGATCACCAGGGTAGGAGCAGTAATGTGGTCAAGGTAGGGTGTGGCATCAATCGCCATACACTCTTCCAAAATGCGCACGGCGTCTCTCGCGTTTCCGGCCTGGCGCTGGTAGCCGGCGAAGCCTGCCATGTCCAGGACGGAGTCCGCTCCGCAGAACAGCTCAGCGAGAACGTTCGACGCCATACCCCACTCGGCCCGGGCAACCGCTAGTACTGCGTCCCGCATCTCCTGTGACCCTGCGATCCCGTCGCTGTTGGCAAACGAACCCATGATGACCAGCTTCGTTACCCGCTCGGGATGGTTGGCGGCGTAGAAGAGCGCCAGCGGTCCGCCCTCGGAGATGCCACCGAGTGCGAACCTGTCCAGTCCAAGGTCCTTTACGACGGCTTCAATGTCGCGGTTGCGCGCCTCTAGCGAGTAATCATCCATGTCGCGGGCGGAGAGACCGGTGCCGCGCTTGTCGAGCTGGATCCACTGGATGCCTTCGAGCATCGGGCGCAGGCCGGCCGCGTCAAATAGCGGGTAATCGAGTTCAAGGTGGCTGACCCAGCCGGGGATCCAGACAAACGGCGTGCCTTCGCCTTCGACTCCGTAAGCGATGCGGACGCCGTCCTCCGTGGTGCAGTAGCGGATATCGAAACCCATACTGCGGCTCAGAATAGCAGGAAAGCGCTAGACCTGCCGTGCGGCGTCCGGGAGGAGGTTATCGTTCGAGCTTCTCGCCCGAATACAGCTTGTGGACGATCACCCGGCCGGGAGGCGCCGCCTGAACGCACAGGTCGCAGAGCACGCACTCGTCCAGGTTCTCCTCGACGATGTCCACGGTGCCCACGAGGCTTGTCGCGAAGATGTTGACCGGGCAGACCTCGACCAGCTTCTTGGCCAGCTCCGTATCCTTGGCGGCCTCGGGCGCAATCTCGACTTGGATGAACATCGCGGTCATTTCGCGTTTGCCATCTGCCAGTGCACCGACGTGTCCACCATGTGCTGGTAGCTCGTAACCTTGCCGTCCTTGCCGAACGTCCAGAGGTGGCCCTCGTTCGGGATCACATAGTGCTTGCCCTTTAGGTCCGCCTCGATGTGGATGACGGCGACGACGCGGTCGCCATCCTCGCCGAAGAAGAACGGCTCGAACTTCGTGATCCCCATTGTCGCCACCGCCTCGAAGAAACCGAGGATGTTTGCCTTGCCTCGGCGTGGCTCAAGCCAGGGAGCCGCCGCCGGCGATTCGTACTGCGTGTCCCACTCGACATTCTCGTCCAGGTGCTCCAGGATCGCGGGAACGTCTCCGCGCCCAAATGCTTCGTACATCGCCTTTACCGTGTCAATGTTGCTCACCGCATTTCTCCTTACTTGCCCAGTCGTTGCTTTACAACCGCCGGTATATCGCCTATCTCCTCCACAACCGAGATCCCCGCCTCCTCGAGACGCCGGATCTTCTCCGCGGCCGTGTCCGCCTTGCCCTCCACGATCGTTCCGGCGTGGCCGAAGCGCATTCCGGGCATCTTGTCCATGAACTTGCCCGCCATGAACGCCACGATCGGCAGCCGTGACTTGTGCTCCTGCACCCACGCCGAGAGCTGCGCGTCCATCGCGCCGCCGGGCTCCGAGTAGATGGCGATGGCCTCGGTCTCCGGGTCCGCCTCGAACAGCGGCATCAACTCCGCGTAGGTGGAGCCGATGATCGGGTCTCCGCCGATCGAGACGGTGGTCGACTGGCCGAGGCCTGCCGCCGTCAGCGAGTTCGAGATTTCTGTAGCCATCCCGCCGCTGCGCGACATAACGCCGATGCTGCCGGCCTTGTAGGCGCGGCGCGTGCTGTCGGCAGTCCCACCGATGCCGCCCATCTTCGACTTCCCGGGCGAGATGATCCCCAGGCAGTTAGGTCCGATCACGCGCGTTCCACGCATCCGAGCCAGCTCCATGACCTGGGCGACCTCGTAGCGGGGAGTGCGCTCGGTGACGATGACGAGCAGCTTGACGCCGGCCTCTATCGCCTCGAACGCGGCGTCGCGCACGAAGGGCGCGGGGACCGTGATCACGGACCCGTCAACGCGCTCCTTCGCCACGATCTCCTTCACGGTGTCGTAGACGGGAACGCCGTAGACATCGCGTCCGCCGCGGCCGGGGGTCACGCCGCCGACGATCTTTGAGCCATAGTCGAGGCATTCGCGGGTCATGTTCACGGCCTCGCGGCCGGTGATCCCCTGGATGATGAAGGTCGTGTCCGCGTCGACGAGAATGCTCATGAGCCCGCCTCCGTCCTCTGTCGTGGTGGCATCGTCATCCCCTCGACGAAGAACAGTGCTCCCTCGGTAGCGTTCTGGCGCAACCCGATGATCTCCTGGTAGGCGGGCGATTCGTACCACGCGCGCGCAGACTCAATATCGGGGAACTCGCCGACGATTGTGCGTTGGTACGGCAGGTCGCCCTCGCGGATTTCTGCGTTGCTGGCTGCCTTGATCTTGCCGCCGAACGATCCGATTGTGGCGAAGACCTTCGAGGCGTAGTCGTAGTACATGTCGATATCG
>DAINRO010000007.1:15181-49933 GCA_036741795.1 Chloroflexota bacterium | reverse complement strand
AGGTCTCGATGAACTTCGCGTTTTGGGCATCGGCGTCGTCGTAGTTCACGCCTTCTGGCACCGGCCTCTCGCCGCGCGAGATGCGCTCCAGGGCGTCGTCCATCTCGTGGTGCCAACCGATGATGTGGCTGCAGATGTCGTAAGTGCACCATTCGCCGAACCAGCGTTCCAGCATTTGCTGGTGGGTCAGGCCGGATATAGATTCCTCGAATTCCGCAAAGGCGGCGTCGAGGTCCTTCAGTAGTGGTTCGAGACGTGACATGAGATCGTCTCCTTCATTCGCGGTGAGTAACGATTCGCTCGGGGACAAGCTCCATCTTAGGCCAATCGTCCGGGGCGCTGCGCCAGCCCTCGAACTGCGGACGGCGCGGGTCCCCTTCTGGCCAGTAGCGATCCAGCACGCCTTCCGCCATCTCCAGCCCGCCCGGCCCGAACGTTACAGCGCCCTCGAACCGAACCCAGGTCTCCTGTTCGTTGGGAAAGTTCGTGACGAGGACGGACGCGCGCGGATCGGCCTCGAGGTTACGCATCTTGGGCGTTGAGACGTGGGTGAACATGGAGACCGTCTTCCCGTCCCAGTCGTACCAAACCGGCACCGCGATGGGATGACCATCCGCGCCAGAGTGGACGAGGACAGCGTAGCGAGTGGCCGCCAGGAACTCATCCCGTTGTTCTGTTGTCAACTGAGTCATCTTCGCAGCACCTAGAAGACGTGATACTCGCGCTGTTCGCCGAAGACGCCTCGCAGCACGTCGCAGATTTCGCCGATCGTGACGTAGTTCTCAACACTCTCGATCAGCACCGGCATCAGGTTCGCGTCTGACTTCGCCGCGTCCTCGAGAAGCCGCAGCATCTGCTGGGCCTTTGCTTCGTCACGCTCCGCGCGGACGCGGTTCAACCGGTCCACCTGGCGCCGCACCACTTCTTCGCGGACCCTCAAGATCTCCGGCGCCTCTTCTTCTTCCGTCTGGAACTTGTTGACCCCGACGACATACCGGTAGCCCTCGTCCACAGACTTCTGGTAGCGATAGGCCGCCTCCTGAATCTCGCGCTGCTGGTAGCCGCCCTCGATCGCCCTCAGGGAGCCGCCAAGGTCCTCGATCCGGTCGATGTACTTGCGGGCGTCTTCCTCGATCCGGTCCGTGAGCGTTTCGACGTAGTAGGAGCCCGCGAGCGGGTCGATCACATCGGCGACGCCGCTCTCGAATGCGATCACTTGCTGCGTACGCAGGGCGATCTGGACCGACTTCTCCGTTGGTAGCGCCAGGGCCTCGTCCATGGAGTTGGTATGCAAGGACTGCGTGCCACCGAGGACGGCGGCGAGCGCCTGGATTGTTGTGCGCACGATGTTGTTCTCGACCTGTTGGGCGGTAAGAGTCGAGCCGCCAGTCTGCGTGTGGAATCGAAGCATCGTGCTGCGTGGATCCTTCGCCCCGAAGCGCTCGGTCGCGATGTGAGCCCACAGCCGTCGTGCGGCCCGGAATTTCGCCACCTCCTCCACAAGGTTCGTGAACGAGGCGAAGAAGAACGCGACGCGCGGTGCGAACTCATCGAACTCCAGCCCGGCTTTGAGGGCCGCCTCGCAGTACGTGATCGCATTAGCCAGTGTGAACGCAACTTCCTGGACCGCCGTGCAGCCCGCCTCACGCATGTGGTAGCCGCTGATGCTGATCGTGTTCCAGGCTGGGAGGTTGTCCTTACAGTAGGCGAAGGTGTCGGTGATCAAGCGCATCGAGCCGTCTGGAGGGTAGATGTAGGTGCCGCGGGCGATGTACTCCTTCAGGATGTCGTTCTGGGTCGTCCCGCCGACCTTCGCGAGGTCTGCGCCCTGCTTCTTCGCGAGGGCTACGTAGAACGCCAGCAGCACGGCCGCCGTGGCGTTGATCGTCATTGACGTCGTCACCTTCTCCAGCGGGATCTCCTTCATGAGGAGCTCCATGTCTGCCAGCGAGGAGATGGCCACACCGACTTTGCCGACTTCCCCCACGGCCATTGAATGGTCCGAGTCGTAACCGATTTGCGTGGGCAGGTCGAAAGCCACCGAGAGCCCCGTCTGGCCCTGGCTCAGGAGGTAGCGGTAGCGTTCGTTGGACTCCTCGGCGTCGCCGAATCCGGCGTACTGGCGCATCGTCCAGAGACGGCCGCGGTACATCGTTGGTTGGACGCCGCGTGTGTACGGGAACTCGCCCGGATAGCCGAGCTGCTTCTCGTAGTCCCAGCCGTTCAGGTCTTCGGGCGCATACAGCGGTTCGGTTTTGAGTCCGTCCGAGGTCTCGAACGGGTAGTCGCGCTCCGGCGATTTCTCAACGGTCTTTGTGTAGCGGCCTTCTAGCCAGCCGGACTTACCTTTGCTTCCGTTGGGCTCGGTCAAGATGCCCTCCTCCTTCTCGCTGCGGTGGGAGCGGGCGGGGAACCGCAGCCCGTTCACCTTATTATCGCCCACTTTGACGTGTCAACGAACCCTGCTTCCCCGTAGAAAACCCACGTCGATATACTGCAACTCATATGGCCAGCGGCGACCAGCATCCTCCCCAAGTCGATCCGATTGAGCCGATTCGCCAGGTCGACCGCCTGCTAGTACGGCAATGGCTGATCCTGGCGGTGACTATGCTCATCGCGATCCCGGGGCCGATCATCAGGTTTGGCGAGGTGTTCCATCTCTACGACCTGCACCTGGGGCCCGAACTGGGCGCTATCACCTTCGGGATAAGCATCTTCGCCGCCGCCACGCTGTTGACCTGGGCTTCCGAGGTAGCGGAGACCGAGATTTCGGCCGGACTGGCCCTGGTGGTCCTGGCGCTGATCGCAGTTCTGCCCGAGTACGCCGTCGACCTCTACTTCGCGTGGACAGCGCCGGATAATCCGGAGAACGCGCACCTGGCGGTCGCTAACATGACCGGCGGCAACCGGCTGCTCGTAGGGTTGGCCTGGCCGGTCATCTTCTTCATCTTCTGGCGGAAGTTCAAGCAGAACATCATGCCCATCGAACGGGGGAATGCTATCGGCATTCTCTTCCTTGGCGCCGCCACCCTCTACAGCTTCAGCATCCCCGTCCGTGGCTACCTCTCGCTCGTGGACACGGCGATCATGTTCTCGCTCTTCGCCGGCTACCTCTACATCGCAGCGAAGTCGCCGCCGGAGCATGAGCGGGATTTCGTAGGCCCGGCCGCTGCGATCGGCGCGCTGCCGCAATTCTGGCGACGCGCCTGCGTGCTCGCGATCTTCGTTTACTCCGCCATCGTCATCTTCGCGGCTGCGGAGCCTTTCGCCGAAAGTTTGGTGGAGAGTGGCGAGTCGCTGGGCATCGACGAGTTCATCCTGGTGCAGTGGGTGGCGCCACTGGCCTCGGAGTCGCCGGAGTTCATCCTTGCCGCCCTGCTGGCGATGCGCGGCCGCTATGCCGCCGGCATGACGATCCTCATCTCGTCCAAGGTCAACCAGTGGACCTTGCTGATCGGGAGCCTGCCCCTGGCCTACAGCATCTCTGGCGGGACGACGGCGCCCCTGGACTTCGACACGCGCCAGTCAGAGGAGATTTTCCTTACGTCAGGGCAGTCGCTCTTCGCTGTGGCAATCCTCGTCAGCCTGACCGTCAGCCGCTGGGAAGCGGCGACGCTCTTCGGACTATTCATGACCCAGTTCTTCTTCACGAACGGCGACGTTCGCGTCGCGTTCGGCATCATGTACTGCATCCTTGCTGTGATCGTCTTGATCCGCGACGTGCCTCTGGCCGGCAACTTCTTCGGGGCAGCGAAGGAATCGCTCAACCCGCCGCCGCGTGCTGTTCCCGGTCCAGCGCCCCCGACCTAACGACGCTCGCGATAGTCGTAGAATAATGACACCCATGGGCGATTAGCTCAGTTGGTTAGAGCGTCTCGCTTACACCGAGAAGGTCGAAGGTTCGAGTCCTTCATCGCCCACCATTCTGTTCCCCGTCAGGCCACCCTCTGCTAACGTACCCCTCACTATGCAGGTCGGCATAAAGATCGGGCCCGCGACCGGACCGGAGGTCGCTGATCGCGCCGCCCACGCCGAAGCCCTGGGCTTTGACTCAGTCTGGCTGAGCGAACGGGTTGCCGTACCCGTGGACAAGCCGCACCCGTATCAGCCGATGGCCGATCCGTGGGTGGCGCTGGCCTACGTCGCAGCGCGCACTGAGCGAGTCAGGCTGGGTACCAGCGTGAGTCAGATCGCTCTTCGGCCACCGGTCCTCATGGCGCGGGAATTGGCGACGCTCGACCGGCTGTCGGGCGGTCGCCTGATCGTCGGCGCTGGGGCGGGATGGGTGGAGGAGGAGTTCACGTCCGTCGGCGTTCCATTCGAGACACGCGGTGGGCGCTTGAACGAGTTCGTGCAGGTGCTCCGGCACCTGTGGACTACCCCGGAGGAGCCGTGGAAGGGCAAGCACTTTCAGGTCCCGGGCGTGAAGATCGTCATGCCACTGACGCAGGGCGGGCCTCCGGTTTACATCGGGGCGTCCGGGCCGGCGGGCATGCGCCGCGTGGCGCGGCTCGCGGACGGATTCCTGACCGTGCACATGAAGCCAGAGGCGCTCGCAGGCTTGCGCGCCGCGATTGATCAAATGACGGCAGCGCTGGGACGCGACCGGCTCCCGATGATCAGCCAGGCTCACCCGCCGAAATCCGTCGAAGAAGCAAAGCAGATCATCGACGAGGCCCGCAGTGCGGGGGTCGATGGGATAATCGTGGCTCACCCGCTGGACGACGGGCAGAACCAACCGCCGGACGATGTCTCACGAGCGCTGATCGATAGCGCCAGGGACTGATCACGATCATCTCGGGACATCCCGGTCAATAACGTCGAGGGCTGCCCGGATCTCGCCGAGCTTCTCTAAGCCCATTTGCCGCCCGTTCGGGAATTGGTCATCTCGATCCCAACGCCACGCTGCGACCATGGCGAGCATGAGTATCCGGCACTGTCGCAGCAAGTCCTGGTCAATATCCGGATAGTGCTCGCTGACCTCTTCGGGCACATGGGCAAGGTCGAATTCAATCGGCCCACGGCAACACGTCTCGAGGTCAATAAACCGCGGGCCAGATTTCGTGTTGAGCACGTTGCCCGGATGCGGTTCGCCGTGCAGCAATTGCTCGGCGGCGCCACGTTCGGCGATCGCTCTCCTGAGGCGTCGTAGCGTGGCGCTGAGAAGTTCCCGGTTATCGTCGGCGAGTTCCGGAGTGAGGTCGCGGCTGGCAACGAGCTGTTGCGCCTCCCCGACTCGATCCGTGAAATGCGGAGCGGTGAGATCGATCTCCCGCATGCCAGCGTGCAACCGCAAGAGGGCATCCGAGTAGTCGGCTGGCGCAACGTCAGGCGATATGGACTCGTAGTAGGTCCATAGCGTGACCGCGAAACCGTCACGCTCGTAGACGAGCGGCGGGACGCGAGGGTCGAGAGCAGCGACCGGACTACCGATCTCGGCCAACCGTTGGGCGAGGGCCACTTCGAACTGCGCAACCTCCTGCCCTGCGTATGCCACCCGAGCAAAGGCGTCACAGGGCAGCAAGCGCAGCGCGAGTTTGTTGGAGTTCTGAAGAACGCTCGCGACCTCGGCTGGCAGACCTAGTTCCGCCACGATCGATGAGGCGGCAGCCACCGCACGCTGGACATCCGACGTCTTCATCGTCCTTCGCCCTCGCCGTCCGGGTGTGCCAGTGACGTCGCGCTATTCGGCCGGGACCGCGGTTGACGGGACGCGCGGCGAGGCGATGTTCGCGGCAGGCAACCAGAAGCGGAACGTGGCGCCTTGCCCAGCATCACTCTGAGCTTCGACGCGGCCGCCGTGGACTTCGATGGTGTGCTTGACGAGAGCCAGGCCCAGCCCGGTTCCCCCCGCCCGGCGCGCCTTATCGGCCTTGAAGAAGCGTTCAAAGACGCGTGGCAAGTCGTCGGGATCTATGCCCACACCAGTGTCCGCGACCGTGACGAGGACACCGCCGCCGGCTGCGACGACGGTCACAGCGACGCGCCCGCCTTCGGGTGTGAACTTGATCGCGTTTTGCACGAGGTTGATCGCGGCCCGCTCCAACCCCGGCTGGTCACCGAGTACGCGCGGCAGCCGGTCCCCCACTTCGAGGTCGAGCGCCACTCCTCTTCGCTCGGCCTGGGGGCGCAGCCGTTCCACGGCGCTCGATACTGGGTCAGCGGCGTCTATTGGCGCGCTGCTGGCAGGCATGTCGCCGCTCTCTATACGGGATAGCATCAGCAGTTCCTCGACCATTGCCACGAGGCGGTCCACTTCGCCATCGGCGCGTGTCAGAAAGTCGTGGGCGACTTCCGGCTCGCGCATCGCTCCTGACTGCAGCGTCTCGATCACAGACTTCACGGCGGCGAGTGGCGTCCGCAGTTCGTGCGAAACGTTGGCCACGAAGTCGCGGCGTACTTGCTCCGTCCGCTTGACGTCGGTGAGGTCGTGGAAGACGACCAGCGAAGTCCAGTCGCCGCCGCCAGCAATCGGCGTGACGATGGCCCGCAGATAGCGACGGCCGGGGCGCTCGATTACGTGAGAGCTGCGTTCGCCGCTAACACGACAGTCGCGTAATCCCTGGATCACCCCTGGGGTGGAAATAAGCCATGCGAACTGCTGACCCAGCATCTCTTCCGGCCGCTTTTCAAGCAGCGTCAAGACGGACGCGTTCGCGAAGCAGATGTTGTTGTCGGCGTCCACGGCCACGGTCGCGTCCAGGCTCGAATTGATGACCGCGAGGAGGCGGCTACGCTCCTGTGAGGCGATGCCCACACGAGCTTCGATCGTATTCGCCATCTGGTTGAATTCGCGCGCGAACTCTTCCATCTCGTCGCCGCTGCTGGCATCCAATCGCTCCGTCAATTCGCCTTCAGCGACCTCGCGCGCCGCACCTGCGGCGATCCTGGCGAACCCTGATACTTTCACAGACGCCGCGATCAGTAGCGCAGCGCTAGCTGCCATCAGGAGGACGGCGGCAATCTGTGGCAGCAGCCCATCGTCCATCGTCACCACCACAACAACCGCAGTGGCGGCGATGATCCACGCCATGAACGCCAGTCCTTTGAAACCTCGAAGCATTACCCCTCGAATCTGTAGCCGGTGCCCCTGACTGTAACCAGTCTGCGGGGCTCGTCCGGTTCGTCCTCGATCTTCGTACGAAGCCAGCGCACATGCACGTCCACGGTGCGCGTGTCGCCAGCGAATTCGTAGCCCCAGATGTCGCTCAGGAGTTGTTCGCGTGTGAACGCTCTACCTGGATTGCGCATCAGGTAAAGAAGCAGTTCGAACTCCTTGGGTTTCAGGGCGATGGTTGCTTCTTCGCGGAAGGCCTCTCGGCGCATCAGGTCGATTCGCAAGTCGCCCGACCGCACTACTTCTGCAGCCCGTCCGTGGGCTCCGGATGAGCGCCGGAGAAGGGCGCGCACTCGGGCCAGCAACTCCGGCATTCCGAAAGGCTTGGTTACGTAGTCGTCCGCGCCGATCTCGAGACCAACGACCTTGTCCACTTCAGTATCACGCGCGGTGAGCATTATCACCGGCACTGACATCTCCTTGCGCAGGACGCGGCAAACTTCTAGCCCGCTCATCCCCGGCAGCATCAGGTCAAGCACTACGAGATCAGGCTGGGCGGAGCGGGCGGATCCGACGGCTTCTTCACCGTCTGACGCCGTGAACACCTGGAAGTTTTCCTGCTCCAGGCTGTACTTAAGCGTTGCGAGCAGCGTCGGCTCGTCGTCTACTACTAGAATTTTCTTCACAATAGATCGGCTGGCGACCAGGCTCATTATATGTCGGGCTATGGCGTGTGAACCATCTCGGTTTACCCCTGCGGCCCACTGAGCAGCGGTCCGCCTCCAGCCTCGGCCGCTGGCTCCGGAGGCGCCTCTTCCGAGGGCGGACGAAAGACTGTGTACCGCAGCGCCAACCCGGCTAAGATGATCGCCCCGCCGACAATCGTGGCAGTGGAGGCCTCCTCGCCGTAGAAAAGAGCAACCCAGATCGGGTTTAGCACCGGCTCGATCAATGCGATCAGGCTGGCCTCCGTTCCACTGACGTACCCGATGCCCTTGGCGAAGAGTACATATGGCGTGGCGAACTGAACCGTGGCCATGAGGACGAGGAGTCCGAGACCCTCGAGGCTGAGGTCGCTGAGGAAGGGCACAGGCAGGAGAATCGCGGCCACTCCAGCACAACTCACCGCCGTGATCGCAATCGGATCGGCATAGCGCATCCGCCTCAACCAAACGAAATAAAGGCCGAAGAAGAGCCCGCTCGCCGTGCCCATGATGAGGCCCGCGGCATCGCCGGAGCTCCAATTCCCGACGAAGAGGACGGCGATACCGCCGAGACAGATGGCGAGGGGAATGGCATCCGAGCGGCGGAGGTGTTCGCCGATCAACATCGGGGCGAAGAGGACGACCCAGATGGGGGCGGTGTACTGGAGGAAGATGGCGTTGGCGGCAGTCGTCTCCTTGGTCGCAGCGACGAAGAGGACGAGCAGCAGCGCGAAGATGACGATGGAGCCGATCGTGTCGGGCCGCGTCGGGAAACGGCGGCCCTTGAGGAAGGGCGCGAGGAGTAGGGCCGAGAAGAAGCAGCGCCAGAAGACGATGTTGAAGGCGCTCGTGTCGATCTCCTTGATCAGCAGCCCGCCGAAGCTCCACAGGCACGCTGCCGTGAAGAGCATAAGCCTGGCGGAAAGGGGCGACGGCTCGCGCCAGGCGTGGAGAAGGGCGGACATGGGATGAAGTATGAAGTTAGACGTTAAAAGTTAGAAGTGGGCTTGCTCTCCCTATGTCGCTTTAAAGCGCGCCGCTTCCTCCGAGCCGCCGGTGGCGTCGCCAGCGCTGTAGGAATGGGCGCCCGTGCCGGCCAGTTGTCCCTTGTCCACGATCAGGTATTCATCTCGGATCGGGCGGCCATCGAACCAACACTCGAGGATCTCTCGCACTCCGGCAGCGTAGCGGGCCTGAGCGGAGAGCGACGTGCCTGAGACGTGGGGCGTCATGCCGTGGTTGGGCATTGTGCGCCAGGGGTGGTCCTGAGGGGCGGGTTGCGGGAACCAGACGTCGCCGGCGTACCCGGCGAGCTGGCCGCTCTGGAGGGCGCGGGCGACGGCGTCGCGGTCGCAGATCTTGCCACGGGCTGTGTTCACGAGATAGGCACCGCGCTTCATCGTGCCGATAAGGGCGTCGTTGAACAGGTGCTCCGTCTCTGGGTGAAGGGGCGTATTGATGGTGACGACATCGCACAGAGGGACCATGGAGGCGGCATCGGGGTGGAAGGTGAGGTTCAGGGCCCGTTCGACGTCGTCGGGGAGGCGATGGCGGTCTGTGTAGAGGAGCTTGACCTCGAACGGGTGCAGGCGGCGGAGGACGGCGGAGCCAATGCGTCCGGCGCCGACGGTGCCGATCGTCATCCCCTCGACGTCGTAAGAGCGGGCGACGCAGTCGGCGATGTTCCAGCCGCCGTCGATCACCCACTGGTAGGAGGGAATGTAGTTGCGGACGAGCGCGAGGATCATCATCACAACGTGCTCGGAGACGCTGATGCTATTGCAATACGTGACCTCGGCGACCGTGATGCCGCGGTCCATGGCAGCCTGAAGATCGACGTGATCGGAGCCGATGCCGGCGGTGATCGCCATCTTCAGGTTCGCGGCCTTCGCGATGCGCTCGGACGTCAGGTACGCGGGCCAGAACGGCTGGGAGATGACGACGTCGGCGTCCGGCAGTTCGCGCTCGAAGGCGCTGTCAGGGCCGTCCTTGTCTGAGGTGACCCCCAGAGTGTGGCCGGCAGCCTCCAGGAACTTGCGGAGGCCGAGTTCGCCGGAGACGCTTCCGAGCAACTCACCGGGCGTGAAATCGATGGCGTTGGGCGAGGGCATGGTCTGGCCGTCGGGGTACTTGTCGAGCTTCGGGATGTCGTCGCGGGCGTAGGTGGACGGATAGCCGGTGACGGGGTCGTCGTAGAGGACGAGCAGGATTTTGGCCATGGTTGAAACCTCCCTTGGCCTTTGTAGGATATCTGTGCACTGGTGGCAGGGGCGGGATTCGAACCCGCGACACAGGGCTTATGAAGCCCCTGCTCTAACCACTGAGCTACCCTGCCACGGAAACCGAGTGTATCAACGCCAGTGGAGGAACGCCAACGAGCGCCCTGGAGGCAAGGGTCGAGAGCTAAGCCGTTTCTTTGGTCGTCTCGCCCCAGACGTCGAGGGCCTGGCCGCCGCGGTTGAGCAGCAGCGGGCGGCGAATGCCGCGGATGGAGTCTCCGTCCACGACGCACTTTTTGACGTCGGCGCGGGACGGTATCTCGTACATCACCTCGAGCAAGCAGTCCTCGAGGACGGTACGGAGGCCGCGGGCGCCTGTCTTGTGGCGCAGGGCTTCCTCGGCGGTAGCTTCGAGGGCGTCCTCGGTGAGCACCAGCTCGACGTTGTCCAGTGCGAAGAACTCCTCGAACTGGCGGGCCAGCGCGTTCTTCGGCTCGGTCAGAATCTGCACCAGCGCGTCCTTATCAAGCGCGTGGAGCGAAACCACGACCGGGATGCGGCCCACAAACTCGGGGATCAGCCCGTACTGGAGCAGGTCGTCGTGAGTGACTTTCGCCATCAACTCGTAGCTCGTGTTGACGGCGTCGACAGGGGGCGTCGCCTTGAAGCCGAGGGTGCGCTGGCCGCGGCCGATCCGCTTGTCGATGATCTCGTCTAACCCCTGGAAGGCGCCGCCGAGCACGAAGAGCACGTTGCCGGTGTTGATCTGGATGAAGTCCTGGTGCGGGTGCTTTCGGCCACCCTGAGGCGGGACGTTGGCGATGCAGCCCTCGATGATCTTGAGCAAGGCCTGCTGAACGCCCTCACCCGACACGTCGCGGGTGATCGAGGGGTTGTCGCCGCTCTTGCGCCCTATCTTGTCGATCTCGTCGATATAGATGATGCCGCGCTCGGCCCGCGCGACATCGAAGTCCGCCGCCTGGATCAGGCGGAGGAGGATATTCTCGACGTCTTCGCCGACGTACCCCGCCTCGGTCAGCGCCGTGGCGTCTGCAATCGTGAACGGCACGTCGAGGATGCGAGCGAGGGTGCGGGCAAGCAAAGTCTTCCCGGAACCCGTAGGTCCGAGGAGCATGATGTTGCTCTTCTCCAGTTCCACGCCGCCCGCTGCCTGCGCCCCGATGCGCTTGTAGTGGTTGTAGACCGCGACGGAGAGGACCTTCTTGGCCTGCTCCTGGCCGACTACGTACTCGCTCAGCTGTTCGTAGATGACCTTCGGGGGCGGGATCCGCTGCAGAGGCGTCTTGGGCTTGACCTGGTTGCCGGACTCCTCCTGGATGATTTCCCGGCACAGCTCGACGCATTCATCGCAGATGTATACCGCACCGGGGCCGGCGATCAGCCTCCGGACCTGGTCCTGGTTCTTGCCACAGAACGAGCAGTTGTACGAAACCTTGCTACTGCCGTTGCCACCGCTTCCCTTTGACGCCATAAGCTACTTCTCGACTACCAGTTTAGCCCTTCGCGCCGTCGCTGCCAGCCGCAACTGGCTCTTTTTCTGGACTGGATGACTGCAGAATTTCGTCTATCAAACCGTACTCCTTGGCCGCTGGAGCGTCCATGAAGAAGTCACGGTCGGTATCCCTGATTATCGCCTCGAGGTCCTGCCCGGTGTGCTTGGCAAGGATTTCGCGGATGAGTTGGTTCTGTCGAAGGACCTCGCGGGCGTGGATCTCGACGTCACTCGCCTGGCCGCCGACTCCGCGGATGATCGCCTGGTGGATGTGAATCGTGCTGTTGGGGAGCGCGTACCGCTTGCCCTTTGTGCCCGCGCCGAGGAGGACCGTGCCCATGCTGGCGCAGCTTCCGACGCAGATCGTGGCCACGTCGCACTTCATCAGCTGCATCGTGTCGTAGATTGCCAGTCCGGCACTGACGACACCACCTGGGGAATGGATGTACATGTTGACATCCTTGTCCGGGTCCTCCCGGTCGAGATAAAGCAGCTGGGCGATGATGACGTTGGCGATCTGATCGTCGATCGGCGTGCCCAGGAAGACGATTCGCTCCTTGAGCAGCAGCGAGAAAATGTCGAAAGCTCGCTCGCCGCGAGCACTCTGCTCCACCACGTAGGGAATGATGTTCTGGGTATCGGGGGTCATGCTTCCTCCTCTGTTTCGTCACTGGACTTGCGCTTCTTAGACGCCCCTCCAGCACCCTTTTTGCTCTTTCCGGCCGGTTTGGCACCATCAGTTTGCGAGGCGATCTCGGCCAGCCGGTCCATGGTTTTTCGTGTTAAAAGTGAGTTGGCGAGGGATGCCCGCGCTTCAGGCGTGCCGAACAGCGCTCGGTATCGCGCGAGTTGCTGCTCGTCCGCTTCGCCCGCTTGTCCAACCAGGTTCTCGATCTCGGCGTCGACGTCCGCGTCAGTTACGTCCAGCCCCTCATCCTCGGCAAGTTTGCCGAGTGCGAGCGATCGGCGCACGCGCTCGGTCGCGCTGGGGCGTAACTCCGTCCGCATATCTTCCTCGGTCCGCTTGGTCAGTTCGAGGTAGCGTTCGAGGTCCATTCCAGTGTTCCGAAGTTGATCGTTCAGGAAGTGGGTGATCTCGCGATCCACCAGCACCGGAGGGAACTCCAGTGTCGCGGCGTTCTCCGCGAGCGCCGTCATCGCCTCGTCGCGGTACTTGGCCTCCGCCTGTCCTTCAGCCCGCTCGCGGTGATCAGCGCGGATACGCTCCATCAGTTCATCTAACGTAGGATAAGCCTCCCCCACTTGCTGGGCGAACTCGTCATCCAGTTCCGGGAGGCGCTCCTCCTTGACCTCCTTTACCAGTAGGTCAATCAGCGCTGACTTCCCGGCCAGGGAGTTTTCGCTGTCTTCAGGGATGGTGACGGTAATCTGCTTGGCTTCGCCTTTCTTCGCACCGATAACGCCTTCCGAGAAGCCGGGTAGTAGGACGACTCGCCCTTCCCGCAGGTGTAGCTCCGAATCTTCGTCTTTGAACACTTCGTTTTCGTCCACGGTAATCCGGACGTCCGCGCGGATAATGTCGTTGACCTTCACGGGCCGCTCGACAGGCTCGTGGATTGCGTAGCGCTGCCGCAACTCCGTAAGCGTCGCTTGCACCTCCTCCTCGTTCACCTCCACCGGCTCGCGCTCGACGCGGATTGACTTGTAGTCGCCGAGATCGACGGTCGGGCGGATCGGGACTGTTGCCTTGAAGGCCAGCGGCTCCAGGGTCATCATCTCGATCTGCGGTTGTCCAATGGCGTCAATGTCGGCCTCCTCGATCGCCTTGTTGTAGGCGTCCGGCACGGCGATATCGATCGCTTCCTCGAGGATCCGTCCGCGCCCGACTTGCCGTTCGAGCATATTCTTGGGCGCCTTTCCCTTGCGGAATCCGGGCACTTCGATGCGCTGCACCAGCTTCCGGTAGGCGCGGTCCATCGACTGTTCGAGCTGTTCGGGGTCGACTTCGATCTCGAGGAGGACCTGGCTCTCGGGAAGAGTTTGTGTGGAGACCTTCACAAGACTCAGTTTAGCATCGTGTGTTCGTACGAACGACTGACTTTTGCACACCTTCGCCCGTCAGGTCAGGAACTTCTCGAATTCCAGCATGTCCCGCAGCGGCAGCCCCTCGCTCCCCTCCAGCGGCACATCCGGCTTGAGCGCTCGCACTCGCTCCATCCCATCTACCTCCACGCGAACGATCCGGTAGCCGCGCCGCAAGTAGAAGGCGATCGCCCGCACGTTGTCGTTGGTCGTGGTGATGGAAACTCGCCGCGCCCCCCGGCTCCGTAGCTCGGCTTCGGCACCATCCAGTAGCCTCCCGCCGATGTGCCTTCCCTGCTCGTAGGCGTCCAGCGTCACGATCTCCGCCCAGTCCCCTTCGATGAACCACGTCACCAGCCCCCCGATTTCGCCGGATTCGTAGCGCCAGGCGAGTCCCTCGAGTCCGTCCGTGCCCGCGTACGTGGCGGTCGTGGAGATGATGGGGAATGCCCACGTAGCACCGACGCGCTCCCGGATGTAGTCCGGCGTGGCCGGTTCGAGCCTGCCTTCCATCACTATCGCCGCCTCGGCGACAGGACATCCGTGAGCTGGTCGCCGAGGAGGTTGAACGACAGGACGAGGGCGATGATGAACACGGCCGGGACCAGCATCATATGCGGATGCTCCCTGATGTTACCGAGCCCTACCGCCTCCGAAATCATCAGCCCAAAGGTTGGCCTGTCCTGGATCCCGATGCCGAGGAACGAAAGTGTGACCTCGGCAGCGGCCACCGCACCCAGTGAAATCGTCAGGGACACGATCAGCAAATTGCTGACATTGGGCAACAGGTGGTGGATAAGGATGCGTGGAGTGGAGGCGCCGGTTGCCTCGGCGGACGCGACGTAGGAAGACTCGCGCAACGCCAGGACCTGGGAGCGAACAAGCCGGGCGATACCCACCCAACCGAACATCGAGAGTGCGCCGAACACCAGGAAGTAACTTGCCACTCCGGGTTCGTTCAGCCAGGCGATGCCCGTCACTTCGGCAAGGCCGCCAACCCACTGGTCTACCCGATCCCGGAGGGAAGCGTTGATGATGAGCAACAGGAGAATCGTTGGCACCGAAACGAAGATGTCGCCAAGGCGCATGATGATGAAGTCTGTTTTCCCCCTTTTGTAGCCGGAGAGCAGACCGAGCGACGTGCCTAGTATGAGTCCGGCGCTGACCAGGACAGTCATCGAGATAATCACAGTGGTCTGTGCCGACCAGATCGCGCGGGAAAGAAGGTCGTGGCCGATGTGGTCCGTCCCCAGGAGGTGTTCCCGGCTGGGGCCCTCCCGGATGTGCTCCAGGTCCGCATCCTGAAATCCATAAGGTGCTATCAACGGCGCTAGAATGCCTAGACCATAGATCGTCACGATCACAACGATCGCGCCAACGGCCACGGGACGCCGGGCGATCCGCCGCAGCAGCCTTGGCGCGCCCGATGTTGAGGGTGGTGCCTCCGATACCATCTCTACCTGCTCGAAGGTGCTCATTGCTGCAGGCCTCCTCCCAGTCGTATGCGCGGATCGATGAACCCGTACGCCACGTCAACGACAAGCATGGCGAGCATGAAGAGCAGTGAGCCCAGCATGACGACGGCCATGATCGAGTCATAGTCGCGCGACTGAACCGCCTCGAAGGCGAACTGCCCCATGCCCGGGATTCCCAGGAGCGTCTCCACGATGATGGCCCCACCGGTTAGCGCTGCGAGTTCGAAGCCGAACAAGGTCACGATCGGAAGTAGCGCGTTGCGTGCGATATGCCGAATCACAACGACGTTTACTGCGAGCCCTTTGGCGTGGGCGGTTCGGACGAAGTCCTGATCCATCACCTCGATGACCTGAGCGCGCATGAAACGGGCGATACCGGCAAGGGTAGGCACAGTCAGAAGAAAGATGGCGAGGATCGCTTCCTTCGAGAAAACGCCAAGCTTCACGCCGAAGTACTCCGCGTCGGACCAGCTGTCGGCTGGCAAGAGTCCCAATTGGACGACCAGGAGCCATTGGAGTATCGGCGTTGCTACCAGTACGGGGATCGACGCCGGCACGAGCAGGAGACCAATGGATAACGGATCGAGCCACGTGCCGCGGCGCATCGCCGCCCACGTGCCGATGGGCAAGGCGATCACCCAGCTCAGCAATATGACGACGATGTTTATCTGCAAGCTCACCCACAACCGCGGCATGATCACGTCCTCCACCGGCACCCCGCGGTACTTCACGCTGGTGCCGAAGTCGCCCTGGAGAAAGTCCATCAGCCAGCGCACGTACTGCTCGTAGACTGGGTCATTCAGACCGCGCTCTTCGCGGATGCGCTCGATCGTCTCGGGGTTGGCGCGCGGACCTGCCTGGATCTCGACATAGTCGCTGGGTCCAAACCGGCCGAGGGCGAAGGTGATGAAGGAGACGACAAGCAGGATCAGGGGGATGACCAGCAATCGCCGGATGATATAGGTGGCCAGGCCCGCTGGCATTGGGAAGGGCTCCTCTTAACGGTCCACGGTCACGTAGCGGAGGTTGGGGATCACAAAGGCAGGCACGGCGTACCCTGTCACCCATTCCTTCACCAGGTAGGTGTTCTTCCCGTGATACAGGGAGACCCAGGCCGCGTCGTCGACGATGAGTTGCTCGGCCTGCTGGTACAGCTCCAATCGCGCAGCCTGATCCGTCTCACCGCGGGCCCGCTCCAACAGAGCGTCCACGTCGGGGTTGGAGTAGCCTGTCTCATTGTTCGCGCTCTCGGAGTGGAACTTGATGTCGAGGAAGTTCTGCGGGTCAGGGTAGTCCGCGATCCAGCCGAGGGAGAACATCTGGAAGTTACCCTCGTCGATGTCGCGGAGGAACAGCCCGAAGTCCTCCTGCTCGATCTCGATCGTCACGCCCAGGTTCTCCTGCCACATCGCTACGACCGCCTGGAGGATGTCAGAAGGGGCAGCACCCTGCCCGGAGGTCAGAATCTTGACGCCGTTCAATTCGTCCGCTTTGCCCGTCGCGTCGAGAACGCTCCTGGCTTCCTCGGGATCGAAGTCTTGTCCCTCCAGGCTCTTGTTGTATCCGGGCATGCCGGGCGGCAAAACCCCGGGCGCAGGCACGACCAACCCCTCAAGGAACTCTGTTGACAGGAATTCCTTGTCTGTTGCGAGGTTGAGAGCGCGCCGAACCTCGGGATCGTCGAAAGGTGGCTCGTTCACGTTAAAGCCGATGTAGTAGACGTCCAGTGACTCCGACTCGTTCAGGTCCTCGCTCAGCGGGTTGCTCTCGTCGCGGACGCTCTCGATGTTGTTAATGCCAACGCCGGTGATGTCCACCTCATCGTTCTCGTACATCACGAACGATGAGCCACCGGAAAGGATGTACGTGACCTTGGACACGGCAGGCTTCGGCTCGAGGTAGAACCCCTCGTTGGGCTCGAGGATGATTTGCGTCCCCAGCTCCCATTCGGTGACCTTGAACGGGCCGGTCCCGTTAGGTGTGAGCGTCCAGTTCCCTTCGAAACACGTCGACCCTTCGACCTCGCGCTGATCCACGACGTAGGCCGTCGGGTATGTGAGCTTCTGCAAGAAAACCTCGTTACGCTCCTTGATCGTAAGTTCCAGCGTCTCAGGATTCACGACCCTGATGCCGGTCACTTCCTCCGCCTCGCCGTTGATGAACTCCTCGGCTCCAGTGAGGTCATCCAGGTACACTTCGCCGACCGTGGACTGCGTATCAGGGTTCAGCGAGCGTTCCATCGAGAACTTGAAGTCGTCCGCGGTTACGCGCCGTGATCCATCATGAAAATTCGCGTTCGTGCGTAGCGTGAATGTGTAGACGAGGCCGTCCGGGCTCACTTCCCAGCTCTCGGCGATATCCGGAATCACCTTCAACTCCTGGTCGAACGACACCAGGCCGGAGAAAATCTCAACGATATACTCGGCGGACCCGGCGTCGGACGCGCAGGCCGGGTCCAACGTAATCGGGTCAGGGCCGAATAACCTCAACTCACCACTGACGCGCTCTCCGAGGTCCGGGCCATCGGTGGGCTCTCCTGCGGAGTCGCCGTTGCTGTTGCCGTTGTCGCTGCCGCCGGAGGCGGTCACAAGGATGAGGCCGCCGATTACCAGCACCAGGACGACGGCCAGTCCGGTCAGTACATAAACGAGTCTGCGGGATTCCATTGGTTACTTCCTAGAAACGCTGCCTTCTGTTGAATAGTTTGCGGTAAATGTCTGGACGCCGCCTACTGCCGATCGTTGCCTACCCTTCAACCGCTTCCTCTTCGACAGCTTCGACGTCGATCCCCAGTTCTCCCAACTGCGCTTCACTTATCGGTGTGGGCGCGCCTGTCATCGGGTCAGATGCGGATTTCGTCTTCGGGAAGGCAATCACCTCGCGAATGTCGGGTTCACCCAGTAAGACCGCCATCAGCCGGTCGATCCCCGCGCCGATGCCCGCGTGCGGCGGCGCGCCATACTCGAACGCCTCCAGCATGTGCCCGAACTTGCGCTGCGCTTCTTCCGCGGAGATGCCGAGCATCTGGAAAATCTGCTCCTGTACCTCGCGCTGATGGATGCGGATCGAGCCACTGAACAATTCCCAGCCGTTGCACACGCAGTCGTACGCGTGCGAACGCACGGATCCTGGGTCGGACTCCATCATCGGGAGGTCTTCGAGAACGGGCGATGTGAAGGGGTGATGCGATGACGTCCAGCTCTCGTCCGTGTCGCTCCACTCGAACAGCGGGTATTCCGTGATGAAGGCGAACGCGAGCACGTTCGGGTCCGGGATCATCTCAAGCCGGTGGGCCAGCTCGCGGCGCAGGGCGTCGAGCGCTTTGTTCACGACGCCCGGTTTGTCCGCCACCAGGAGCAGCATGTCGCCGCGCGCCGCTCCCGCCGTGTGTGCAAGCGTCTTCGCCTGGTCGACCGTGAAGAACTTCGCGACTGGGGACTTGATGTCTTCCTCCGTGAGCGTGTCGATATCCCCGCTTCCCGCGAACTGCATGGAGACGAGCCCCTTCGCGCCGTACTGCTGTACGAAAGTGGTGAGGTCGTCCACCTGCTTACGGCTCATTTCGGCGCCGCCCGTGACGTTGATCCCCCGAATGGCGCCGCCGCCTTGCATGACGCTCTTGAACACCTGGAAGTCCGTGTCTGCCAGCGCGTCGTTGAACGTCACCAACTCCATCCCAAACCGGATGTCGGGCTTGTCCGTGCCGAATCGCCGCATCGACTCCGCGTACGTCATACGGGGGAACGGCGACTCCTGTAACCGGTAGTGTGGGAACAACTCGGAGATAAGGGACGTGTACAACCCTTCCATCAAGGCGAAGATGTCCTCCTCCTCCGAAACAAAGCTCATCTCCAGGTCCAGCTGGGTGTGCTCTGGTTGCCGGTCAGACCTCAGGTCCTCGTCCCGGAAGCAGTGGGCGATCTGGAAGTAGCGCTCAAATCCAGCCACCATCAGGATCTGCTTGAACTGTTGAGGAGATTGCGGCAACGCATAGAACGCTCCCGGCCGCACACGGCTCGGTACCACGTAGTCTCTCGCGCCTTCCGGCGTCGGCGCGGTGAGGACCGGCGTTTCGATCTCTGTGAAGTCCCTGTCTCCCAGGTAGTTGCGGATGTACCGCACCACCTTGTGCCGCATGACGATGTTCGAGTGCATGCGCTCGCGCCGGAGGTCCAGGTAGCGGTGCCGCAGCCTCAGCAGCTCCTCCACCTCGGTGTCCTCGGTGATGTAGAAGGGCGGCGTTTTCGCCGGATTTAGGACCTGCGCCTCTGTGGCGTGCACCTCTATCTCGCCGGTCGGCAGGTCGGCGTTCTCCGTGCCTTTGCGCCGCCGGGTTACTTTGCCCTTCACCTGAACTACGAATTCGCCGCGCAGTTGCTCGGCGACGCTGTGAGCCTGCTCCTCCTCCTTCGGATTGAACACGACTTGCACGAGCCCTGTGTGGTCCCGCAGGTCGATGAAGATCAACCCGCCGTGGTCGCGCCTCCTGTTGACCCACCCGGCGAGCGTAACGACGGACCCGTCGTCAGACGCCCGCAACTCGCCACAGGACCTGTCTTTGAGCATGTCCACAAGTGTAGGGACGAGAGCGGGATGGGTCGAGGCAGAACCCCTGTTTCTTAACCATTTCTTATAAGTCGTCGCCTTGACTCAGCGCAAAAATCTCGTCTAACCTTACCGAAACCGCCCCATACGCTTGGCATCTTTACCCATGAAACGACTGTTTCAAGCTGTCCCCGCGCTCGTCGTCGCCATCGCCCTCCTGGCGCTGGCGAACTCCGATAAAGCGCAGGCTGAAGGACCGCCGCCGCTCTGGCTCCCGTGGGAGGGGGGCTCGCTGTGGACGTATACCCAGGGCCCGCACGCTGGCTCCAACGCTCTGGACCTACAGCCCCCCGACGCGGCCGGCAAACCGTGCGAGATCTTCCATTCCGCTTTCTACGTCACCGCCGCCGCGCCTGGCCGTGTGGTCGTTAAGCCCAACACTATTGAGATCGATCATGGTAACGGCTTCTCGACGGGCTACTACCACACTGAGAACAGACTGGTTAAGACCGGTGACACGGTCAACGCCGGAGACCGGCTCGGGACGCCCGGGTGCTGTCCCGACGGGTGGGGCCAGGCGGGATGCTATTCAGAGGCGCCCCACCTCCACTTCTACATCGTCGACCGCGGCGCTAAACCCAACATCGTCGGACTTAACCTCGGTGGTTGGCGCGTAGGCGATGACGGCTGCCTTATTCGCACCAATCAGGTCGCTTGCCCTCTGAGTGGGCGCATCATCTCCAACTCGCCCAGACAGGGTCAGAACTCGCCCTCCACCCCGGCCGACATGGTCCTCGTCGCCGACACGTCGCGCAGTTCGAGCGCAGATGATACCCAGCCAACGATCGGTGAACTAGGAATGGCCATGCTGCAGGCGGCGCGGCCGGACGACCGGGTGTCCGTGATCGAATTCAACCAGAATGCCCGACTCAAGACCGAACTCAAGGACGCCGTGACCAACGGCGCCATAGACGAAGCGCTCGCCACCGCCGTAAACATCGATGAAGCCGGAGGGCGCACGAACTTACGACTTGGCCTGGTCAACGCTTGCGCCGAGTTGCTCTCCCGCGGGGGCGCCCCTGCGCGCGCCGCGATCCTCGTTAGCGATGGCCAGCACAACGTTGGCGCCTTCACGGGCGCCGAGGAGTGCTTCCGCGAGGCGGGTATTCCCGTTTACACCTATGCAGTTGGCCGCGCGAATCGCTACCTCCTCCGCCACCTCGCTAACGAAACCGGCGGCGAATTCCACGAACTCTCCGGCGTCGACAACCTGTACTGCGAGTTCCTCCGCATCCGCATCATCCTTAGCGGAGACCCGCCCGGCCTCTGCACCACCTTCCAGTTGAAGCGCGGCGAGCAGCTCTCACTGCCCTTTGCTATGCCGCCGGAACAGGACCAGGGAACACTTGAGGTCCGCTGGCGCGACCGCCGCACCGAGGACCAGGTGAAGGCGGAGGGCATGCCTGTCCAGGCCCAGATCCTGGACCCTGCCGCCAGGCAACTCAAGAAAGACACTTACGGCATCCGCTACCAGGAGGACGACGGCTCGATCCGCTACCTCGTCTCGTATCCGGACACCGGCGAATGGAAGCTAATCGTCACTGCCACGGACAAGGTGCCGGAAGAAGGGATTTTCATTACGTTCTCCGCCAGCACGATTCCGCAGGCGCCTCCTTACCTCGAGTCACAGCTCGCCCCCAAGGAGTCACCGACACCGGGCGCGCCAACATTCGCCGACCCGAACGATCCGTGCTCTGGCCCTGTCATGAACGAAGTCACGGGAGGCGAAGAGCCGACGCCCGGCGCGGAACCCTCCGAGGAGCCGCTTCCCACGGATGAGCCGCTTCCAACCGAGGAGCCCTCTTCCACGGACGAGCCGCAGCCAACAGGCGAGCCCTCACCGACCGAAGGCACCACGCCACCACCTGACGGCCCTCAGCCCACCCCCATCGTCTGCAACTCATCAGCCACGCCGACTCCGTCGGAGGCGGCAACGCCGGCACCATCGGAGACCTCCGGGCCGTCACCAACTGCAGAACCCGAAACGCCGGCTCTAACGGAGGCGCCAACCGAAACACCGCCTGCGGACACGCCCACCCCCGAGCCGCCAACGCCGCCTCCGGACCCGACTCCCTCCCCACCCGTTTAGCACCAGCCGTCCGGTGCTACCATGGCGATGCCATGGCCGAGGCACCCCTCTCGCTTTACGCCCACATCCCTTTTTGTTCGCTTAAGTGCGCCTATTGCGATTTCAACTCGTATGCAAAGCTCGAAGAGTTGGTGCCGCAATTCGTCGATGCGTTGCTGGCCGAGATCAAGCTCTGGGCACCACTGGTACCCGAAAGGCCAGTGGAGACGGTATTCTTCGGCGGCGGCACGCCCTCGCTTCTCCCGGCTGAGACAAACGCACGCATTCTTGGCGCCATTCGGGACTCGTACAGCGTTGTTGATCGCGCCGAGGTCTCAATTGAGGCGAATCCGGGGACTGTGGATCCGGGATATCTGCGAGCGCTCGTAGACGCGGGATTCAACCGAATAAGTTTCGGGGTCCAGTCGTTCCACGACACCGACCTCACCTTCCTGGACAGAATCCACTCCGCGAGAGACGCCGGGGATTGCGTCGAGTGGGCACGCGAAGCGGGTTTTCCGCGCATCAGCCTCGACCTAATCTATGGCCTTCCCGATCAGACCCTGGACGACTGGCAGGACAACCTCGATCGCGCCCTTGAACTCGACCCGGGCCACCTCTCCCTCTATGCCCTCACGATCGAGGACGGCACACGCCTTGCCTATGACGTCGACCACGGCCTGATCCCGGAACCGGATGCCGACCTCCAGGCGGACATGTACGGGCGCGCTTGTGAGCGGATGCGATCCGCAGGATATGAGCAGTACGAGATCTCGAACTGGTCGCGGCCCGGCCAGCAGTGCAGGCACAACCTGGTCTACTGGCGCAACGGCGAATGGCTCGGCCTCGGCCCCGGCGCCCACTCACACTGGGGCGGACACCGATTCGCTGGCGTCTACTCGCCGCGCCGCTACATCAACCTGGTTGCCACCGCGAACGCACCCAGCGTTGATGGCGACCCGAAGGCGGTACTGGCGTCTCTGTCTCACCTCACATTGGTCGAATCCCAGTCAACGGCGCTCCAGCAAGCCGATACTGCCATTCTCAACCTGCGCCTCAACGAGGGCCTCGATCTGGCCGCCTTCCGCAGCCGCTTCGGCCATGAATTCAGCGACGTGTATGCCGGCCCCTATCGGGAGATGGTCGAGGCCCAGCTCCTTGAACGAGCCAATGGCTCCGTTCGGCTCACGGGTAAGGGCCGCTTCCTGGCGAACGAAGTGTTCGTCCGCCTACTTCCTGATTGACCCTACAGCCCGTGCAGCTCCCTGACCCGTGCGATCAGCCCCGACACATCCGGTCCGCGCACTTCGGGCCCCGGACCCAGTGGGTCCGGCGCGAAGTCCTCACCAAGCATCGCCGAAAGGCAAGCATGTGCTGACCACGAGATGGCCTCGAGGTCATATCCGCCTTCGAGCGCGTAGACGATCCGTCCGCCGCAGAGCTCACCGGCGGTGCGCTGTAACAGCGATGCGATCTCATAGTACCCGCGAACGCTAACCAGCTGACCCGCAAGGGGGTCCGCAAAATGCGCATCAAATCCGGCGGACACGAGGATCAGCTCCGGACCAAAGCAGCGCAGCGCCGGCAGGCACACTTCGTTCATCACCGCCAGATACGCGTCGTCGCCGCAGCCTCGTGGGAAAGGGACGTTGATCGTGTTACCTTGTGCCGCTCCCGACCCTGTCTCATCCAGGAACCCAGTCCCCGGATAAAACGGATACTGGTGCACCGAGAAAAAGAGCACGCGTGGGTCTTCGTAGAACACGTCCTGCGTGCCGTTTCCGTGGTGTACGTCGAAGTCCACGATCGCCACCCGCTGCAGGCCGTGCCGTTCAAGTGCATGTCGCGCGGCGATGGCCACGTTGTTGAAAAGGCAGAAGCCCATCGCCCGGTCGGGCGTCGCGTGGTGTCCGGGCGGGCGTACCAGGCAGAACGCGGACGATAGATTGCCGGCTACCACCTCGTCTGTTGCCGCAAGTACGCCGCCTGCGGCCCTCAGCGCCGCGGCGTGAGATGACGGCGTGACGTACGTGTCGACATCGAGCCAGGTGTGGTCTTGTGCCACAGGAGTCGACACGAGCTTCGCAAGAGCCTGCGAATGCGCCAGCCTCACATCCTCGACAGTTGCGTTACGCGCCTCCACGGTTACCATCCGGTCGAGCACACCCTTCGACTCCAGGTGCCCCATGATCGCCTGCAGGCGTCCCGCCGACTCCGGGTGCCCGGAAACGGTGTGTTCCAGGTACAGCGGGTCATACACATAACCAACGCGGGGCATGGGCGGAGAATATCAAATGCTTCCGCGTGCTTCACACGGGCGGCCCCACAGAGAAGAATGGACCCATGCACGTAATCGGCACGGCCGGCCACGTCGATCACGGTAAATCGACTCTCGTCCACGCCCTCACCGGCGTTGACCCTGACCGCTGGCAGGAGGAGAAAGACCGCGGCCTAACGATCGACCTCGGCTTCGCGGAACTGAGTCTCCCTTCCGGCCGGTCCGCCTCCATCATCGATGTCCCCGGCCATGAGCGCTTCATCAAGAACATGCTCGCTGGTGCCGGAGGCATCGACCTCGCCCTCCTCGTCGTCGCCGCTGACGGTGGCGTTATGCCCCAGACCCGCGAGCACCTGGCGATCATCGACCTGCTCGGTGTCCGGCATGGCGTGGTTGCCATCACCCGGGCCGACCTGGTGGAGGATCGCGAGATAGCGAGTGTTCGATCCTCGGTCGAGAAACTCGTCGCGATCACGTCTCTAGCCGGTTCGCCCATCGTCACATGTTCTGCGACCGCTCGCTCAGGTCTCGACGTACTGGTCGCGGCCATCGACGAGATCCTCGCCTCGGTGCCAGGGAAGCGTGACATCGGCAAGCCTCGGCTGCCAATCGACCGGGCCTTCACGATGCCCGGCTTCGGCACGGTCGTCACTGGCACGCTGGTGGATGGGCCATTTCGCGTGGGGCAGGCGGTGGAGATCGCGCCGGATGGTCTGTCCGCGCGCATTCGCGGGTTGCAGAATCACGGGCGCCAGGTGGATGAGTCGCTGCCCGGCACCCGGACTGCCATCAACCTGTCTGGCGTTGGTCCGGCTCAACTTGAGCGCGGCATGGTCGTCGCAGCGCCCGGACACCTGAAACCTGTTCACGCGGTCGACGTCGGGCTCCGTACCGTGGCGGATTTGCCACACCCGGTCCGTCACAACCGCGGCGTCACCCTCCACAGCGGAGCGGCTGAGTCCGGAGCGCGCCTGATCCTCCTCGACACCGATTCCATCAAGGCCAGTGAATCCACGTGGGCTCAACTTCGACTGGCCTCGCCGATCGCCGTGCTTCCCGGAGACCACTACGTGATCCGCGACGCGAACGGGACGCTCGGGGGTGGTCGGATTGTCGAGGTGAACCCAGCTCGCCACCGCCGCAACCACGCACCCACCCTCACGGCGCTTGAAGTCGCGAGTGCAGGTTCTCCAGCGCAAAGGCTCTTCGCCCATATCGAGAAGAACGAACCGATCGAAGCGAAATCACTGCCGGATCCATTGGGCAGCGATGCCATCAGGCAACTCGAGCGAGACAGTGCGATCGTTGTCCTGAACTCTGTCGGCGATCGAGTCCTTTACACCGCCGGTGGCTATGCCGCGGAGGGCGCGCGCGTGCGTGCCCTCCTTGCTTCGTTTCACGACGCCGCCCCACTCCGTCCCGGCATGCCGCGGGGTGAACTGGGTCAGCGCCTGGGCCTGTCGCGCCCCCAACTCGACGCCTTACTGGCATCAATAGCGGCAGAGGAAGGACTGCGCGACGACGATTTTGTTTCTCTGAAGGACTTCACACCCTCACTGTCCAGCGACCAGTCGAACGTAGCAGACAAATACCTCCGCGCTCTCCGCTCAAATCCATACTCTCCCCCTACCGATCGCCCGATAGACCCCGAACTCCTCGCTCACTTGGTCAGCACGGGGGCGGTCGTGGATGCTGGCGATGGCATTGTCTTCGACGCCGATGCCTACGCAGAGATGGTCGAAGCCGTACTTGCTCGCATAGACTCCAGCGGCCCCGTTACACTCGCCCAGGTCCGCGACCTGTTCGGAACGACACGCAAGTACGCTCAGGCCTTGCTCGAAACGTTGGACAGACAGCACCTCACGCGCCGTCTCGGTGATGAGCGCGACCTATACCGTCCCCGAAGCTAGACGCTTGCCGGAGCCGGTTCTTCTTCCTCGCGGCGGGGCACGATCCGGTGCCATATCGCCGCGAAGTCGCCGTCTTCCCACGCCACCAGGATCTGGCTCGCCACGAAGATCGAACTGTAGGTCCCGGCGATAATGCCCAGCAGCAGCGCGATCAACAAAGTGTCGATCGCGCCCGCCCCCAGCAATAGGAGCGCCACGACCGCCAGGATCACCGAGATTGAAGTGTTAATTGACCGCGCCACCGTTTCCGTGAGGCTCGCATTGACGATTTCGTCGAAGGCCACGCCCGGATTCGTTGCCACGTTCTCGCGTATGCGGTCAAACACCACGATCGTGTCGTGGACGCTGAAGCCGATGACCGTGAGCAGACCGGTGATGAACAAACTGTCCACTTCGGTGTCAAATAGCGCACCGAAAATGGCGAAGGCCCCGATCACGAATACCGCGTCATGCAGTGCGGCCACGATGGCCGCAATGCCGTAGCGGTAGGATTTGGGAACGTTCCGGAAGGACCAGGTGATATACACCAGGATCGCCGCCGCCGCGAAGATGATCGCGATCGCAGCATTGCGGACGATTTCGCTGGAAACGATCTCCGACACCTGGTTGAAGTTCAGAGTATCGAACGGCCCGAGACGTTCTTCAAGACCCGCTTCCAGCGAATCCCGGTCAGAAGGTGGCGGCGTCCCCACGGGCGGCGCCGGCGGCGTATCGAGCGCATCCGTCCGAACGATGAAGTAGCCCTCCACCGTCTTCTGCACGCGCACGCTCTCGTATCTTGAGTCAATGTCCGTTAACGCCCCGCTGACGTCATCGGCGGTCAACGACTCGTCCTGGAAGTCCAGCGTCCACGTGGCGCCGGAATTGAACTCGATGCCTCCCTGCAACCCAGGAGGGATGATGAGAGCGATCAGGCCCGGAACGAGGATTGCCGCGGAGATGCCAAAGTACAGCCAGCGCCGCTTGACGAAGTCCATCAACTGCCGTCGCTGGGTGGCAACAGCACTTCCCGGCCGGACGTCGGCGCCCCAACCCCAGGACCAGCGAGCCAGCGGCGTTTCCACCACTGCACGCAGAAGGGTCCTGGTCACGACGATTGCAGAGAACATACTAACAAGCACACCGATCGCCAGCGTGATGGAGAAGCCCTTCACGAGCGCGGCGTTGAACTGGTCTCCGAACCAGAACAGGATCGCGCAGGTTATCAGCGTCGCCACGTTGCTGTCGCGAATTGACGACCACGCACGGTCGAATCCGTGTTCGATCGCTGTCGAGAGGTTACGCCCCGCGCGTAACTCCTCCTTCATACGCTCGAACACAAGGATATTGGCATCTACCGCCATTCCCACCGACAGCACGAACCCGGCAATACCCGCAAGTGTGATCGTGATGGGTCCGAAGAGCGGCCCCAGTTTGAAGATCATCATCACGACGACGATGTACGTGAACAGTGCCAGCGAGGCCAGCACGCCCGGCATCCGGTAGTACATGACCATGAACGCCATAACCGCCAGGATGCCGATCATTCCCGCCTGGACTCCCCGCACCAGCGTCTTATCCCCCAGTGTCGCGTCCACCTCGGTTGACTGGATCGTCGTCAATGGCACGGGCAACGCTCCGGCGTTGATCAGCTTGGCCACGTCCTTGGCTTCGTCCAGATCCTCGAATCCAGTGATGATGGACGTCCCGTTCGTAATTGGCTGGTTTACCGTCGGCGCGGTCAACAGTTCTTCGTCGAGGAATATGCCAACAGGGTAGTTAACGAGCCTGGTCGTAATCTGCTCGAAGAGTTGCGCACCCTCACCGTTGAAGGTTAGCTCCACGACGTTGCCCTGTCCGGGGTACACGTTTGCCGCTGCCTCACGCACCTGCGCTCCTGTGAGCCCAATCGTCTGCTCGTCCAGCACCCCAGTTGCGGCCTGCCAGTTCATGCTGCCAAGCTGGCCATCGCCGGTGGTGCAATTCAGTCCCTGTGCGCCGGTTTCGGCATCACTTGTGGGGGAGACCTGTCCCGGTGGCACGAAGAACTCTGTGCCGTCCTCCGCCGTGCACTGCACCTCCCCCGCCTCGTTCTGAACGGGCTCCAGGAACGACAGTTCTGCCGTCCGGCCGATCAGGTTCTCCGCATCCTCCGGTGATATTCCGGGGATCTGGATCGCGAGGCGGTTCCGCCCCTCCTGCGTCACTTCCGTCTCCGACACCCCGAATTCGTTAGTCCGGTCCTCCATCAGGTCCTTTACCGCAGACATCGCCTCGTCTGGATCGCTATCCGGTGGCAGAGCGGAGAGGTTTGCCTCCACCAGCAGGTAAGTGCCGCCCGCCAGGTCCAGTCCCAGCCGCATCTGGTCGTTCCCCACGTCGAGGAACGGGCCTTCCGGCCAGCTGAGGAAGTCCGGCAGGTACTTCTTCGGGTAGCCCGGCCACACCACGCTAACGGCGATGACAGTGAGGGCGATGATGAAGGCCAGGAGTGGCCAGGTTGTACTGTGCTTCATTCTTATCCTCTGGCTTTGATCGTTTCCGCCGGTTCAACCGTGGTCCGCTCTGCCTCGGCTGGCCCTAGCTTCTGCACGATTGCAGATGCCACGGCCCTCACCTCGATCCCTCCGAGGTCCAGCACCAGCTCAGTCGGTCCTTGTTCTTCCGGCACTCTTACTTCTTTAATCCGCGCGATAAAGCCCGATTGAGTCAGCACCTCATCGCCCACGCGGATGTTCTGTAGTACGTTACGCTGCTTCTTCTGGTCTTGCTGCACGGGCCGCAGGAAGGCGAAGTAGAACAGAACGGCAATGCCGATCGGATAGGCGAGCGCTAATACCCACAGACTTTCCATGACCGAATAAGGTTATCGGATTCACTCCCTTCACGCACCACGAACCCACCGGGCCTCAGTTTCCGGAAACAAATGGGGAGTCGGTCGTGTTACGAGCAGCCCGATACTGGTATCAGGCCGGATCGGGAGCCGCATCCGCCTGGTCGGCGCGCTCTCGCACGAAATCGGCTTCGTCCACCCGCCTCAGGATGTCCATGCTGGGCAGGTGGTCGACGTAGAGAGTTCCGTTGATGTGGTCGATCTCGTGCTCCAACGCCTGAGCCAGCAAGTCGTCCTTCGCCTTGATGCGGACCATTTTGCCCTCCGGCGTTAGCCCTTTCGCGATCACCGTCACGTGACGTGTGATCGGGCCGCGGTATCCCGGGACGGACAGGCACCCCTCTTCAAGTTCCCGCTGGCCGCTCACCTTGACGATCTCCGGGTTGATCAGGGCAAACGGCTCCTCGTCCGGAATCCCGATGACGATTACCCGCAAAGAGACGCCGATCTGTGGTGCTGCAAGGCCGACGCCGTTAGCCGCGTACATGCTGTCGACCATGTCGTCGATGAGCCGGTGGATAGAGGCGTCGATCTCTGGCACCCTCTTTGCCTTCTGCCGCAGGACGGGCTCCGGAAGATACCGGATCTGGTGGACAGCCATACGTGGATTTATTCTAGGGGAACGCCCATAATTCGCGCCTCCACCCCGAGCGATCGCGCGAGGTCCCGCGTGAATCCGCGCCACTCCTCCGGGTCAGCCCAGCCCTCAAGCGCCGAGTACGATGCGATTGGCACCCGTTCGTCCTCCGGGTACATCACCGCAAAGACGGTGAACGTCTCCATCGGCCCGTTCAGAGCGATTTCGAGGTCCAGGGCGCGGATATCGGCCGTCCGCACCTCCGTGCGTTTCTTGCCAAACAAACCTTTTTTCCGGGCGACCGCCAGCGTTCCCATCGACTCGTCCAGCACCGTCTCCACCTTCGCGCCCTTGTACGACCAGCGCCCCATGGAGTCCCGCTCTGGAAGGTTCCCGCCCGTTCGCCCGCCCGGCGCGCCGAGCCGGGTAACGGCCAGCCCGGTCGCTTCGGACAGCGTTGTCACGAGCTTCTCGGCGCAATCTCGGTCGAATTCGTTGATCTCCAGCTCCCGACCGTCTTCGTATTCCAGGAGGATCCTGGCGTGCCGGGGAGAGATCATTTCGCCCGTGGACGTCTGCATCGGCTGCTGCGACCAGAGGTGCAGCTTCAAGCTCTTCCCCTGCTGAACCTGCTCAACAGCGTCGGGTTCCTTTGCGTGACCCTTGCGGCCTCGCCGCGTGTAGTGCTTTAGCTCGCGTGTGAACGAGTCCCACGCCCAGTCGCCGCACAGTATCTCGACCTTCGGTTCGTCGGTCACTTCTCAGTAGTCGCGTAGTTCGCCCGAGTCCACGCCCCGTTCGGATAGGGCGCGGTGGGCACCGCGGACTCCTCGATCGTCGCCACGGTCGCGGCCCCGCCGTTGCGGATGTACCCGCGGCAGGCCTCTTCGCTTTCCCATCTTGTGACCTGGGCAAACGTTCCCGCCCGGTCGATGCTCCAGAAGTACTCCACGGATACGAACCCGGCCTCACTCCCAAGGGCCTCTCGAATGCGCGCATCGACCTTGCCGAGAGCCGCTTCCCAGGCCTCGCGATCCATGATCCTCGTGTTGCGCGTCAAAACGGAGACGATCATCTGTTCCTCCGAAGGGAAGATACGCCGCCCAGCCCGCTGCTGGCTACTCGCCGCCGCATTATGCTTCCACCATGGACGCTATCGCCGAAGCGGTCGAGCAGGTTCGCGGCCGCATCACCAGCGCCTGCCAGCGCTCCGGCCGGCGTGCCAGCGAAGTCACGTTGATCGCAGTGACCAAGGGCTTCGGGCCTGAAGCCGTTCGCGCCGCAGTCGCCGCCGGAATCGCTGACATCGGAGAGAACCGCGTCCAGGAGGCTTCAGCCAAGAAAATGGCTCTCGAAGGCCTGACTGGCGTCACCTGGCACATGATCGGCCACCTCCAGACGAACAAGGTGAAGGCCGCATTACAGACGTTTGCTATAATCCACTCCGTGGATTCGCTCCACCTCGCTCAAGCCATCTCGGACCGGGCACCCGTTGAGGTGCCCGTATTCATAGAGGTAAACATCGCAAACGAGCCCAGCAAATCGGGAGTCGCCCTTGTTGACCTACGACGGCTACACGAGCAGGTCACACCACTTCCCAACCTTTTGCTGCATGGTTTGATGACCATCGCCCCTCTCGGTTTGCCTGATGAGGAGTTGCGGCCTCTATTCCGGCGTCTGCGCACCGAAGCCGAATCGCTGGGCCTCTCGCAGCTCTCCATGGGCATGAGCGACGACTTCGAAGTCGCCATTGAGGAAGGCGCTACGCACGTTCGCGTTGGCCGCGCCATCTTCGGGGAGCGGTCCCTGTGAAGCTCGCGTTTATCGGCGGCGGCATGATGGGCGAGGCGATCATCGCCGGTGCCATCGCCAACGACGTCACCGACGCCGGGAGTATCGCCGCTTGCGACATCGTGGCCGCCCGCCGAAAGCACCTCGCCTCGCACTACAAGATCTCGGTCACCGAGGACCCGATTGAAGCAATGGACGGCGCTGAGGTCGTCGTCCTCGCCGTGAAGCCCCAGGAGTTCGCCAGTGCCGCCCGCAAGCTCGATGGCAACCTCGACAAGCGCCAGGTGGTGATGTCGATCATGGCCGGCGTCCCCATCGCCTCGATCACCGAGCAACTGAAGCACAACCAGGTCATCCGCGCTATTCCCAACACTCCGGCCACGGTCAGCGAGGGCATGACCGTCTGGACCGCCACGGCCTCGGTCAAATCCGCGGCCAAAGAAAACGTTCGCATGCTCCTCCGGGTCCTCGGAAAGGAAATCTACGTCGACGCCGAGAAGTATCTCGACATGGCGACGGCGGTTAGCTCCAGCGGCCCCGCCTACGTATTCCTTGTGATGGAAGCAATGATCGACGCCGCCGTCCATATCGGTCTTCGCCGCGAGATGGCCGTTCCCATGGTCATCCAGACTTTCCTCGGTTCCGCGCGCTACGCCACGGAGAGCGGTCGCCACGTCGCCGAACTGCGCAATCAGGTGACATCCCCCGCGGGCACGACCACGGAAGGGCTGCTGGCGCTCGAAGAAGCCGGCATCCGTGCCGCCTTCACCCACGCTGTCGAAGCCGCTTACCTGAAGGCCCAGGAGTTGGGGGGCTAGTCCGTGGAAGCCCTCGGCATGTTCATCCAGATCCTCGCCGGGATTCTCCTTATCGCGGTTTTCATAAGGATCATTCTGTCCTGGACAGGGATTAACCCTGAGAACCCGATCGCCGTCGTGATCAACGAAGTCACGGAGCCGATTCTCGGACCTATACGCTCGGTTATGCCGCGCCTGGGCATGTTTGACCTTTCGCCTATGGCCGCCTCGTTTCTCCTGATAATCTTGTTTCGCCTTGGACAAGCTCTCGCTACCAGTTGACCATTTACGAGTTAGCAAATATGTTCTATTTTGTGTCACAAACCGATTGCAACCACCCTGCACCACGTTGATACCATGCGAGGCGATTGAAGTCAGATCAGCCAGCAGGAGAGTGTAATGAGCGCAGCGAACGGGACACAGAAAAACGGCGACGCTAAAGACGAGCGGTTGAAGGCCCTTGAACTCACGATTGCCAAGATCGAAAAAGACTTCGGCCGCGGCTCCATAATGCGCCTCGGCGAAGCCAGCAACCGCATGACCATCGAGACGGTACCCACCGGCTCCCTCGCACTCGACGTGGCTCTCGGCGCGGGCGGCGTCCCTCGCGGACGCATCACCGAGATCTACGGCCCGGAGATGGCCGGGAAGTCCACGGTCGCCATGCACGTCATCGCCCAGGCCCAAAAACTCGGTGGTCTCGCCGCCTACATCGACGTCGAGCACGCCATGGACCCCACCTTCGCCGAGTCTATCGGCATCAAGATAGATGACCTCCTGATCTCCCAACCCGACACCGGCGAGCAGGCGATGGAAATCTGTGAAGCGCTCGTCCGCTCCAACGCCGTCGACGTCATCGTCATCGACTCGGTCGCCGCCCTCGTGCCCCGTGCCGAGATCGAAGGCGACATGGGAGACTCGCTTCCCGGCCTCCAGGCCCGCCTCATGTCCCAGGCCCTCCGCAAGCTCACGGGTGCCATCTCCCGCTCCCGCACCGCTGTCATCTTCATCAACCAGCTCCGCGAGAAGATCGGCGTCGTCTTCGGCAACCCGGAGGTCACACCCGGCGGCCGCGCTCTCAAGTTCTACAGCTCCGTCCGCATCGAACTGCGCCGCGTCGAGCAACTCAAGAACTCGGGCACCGTCATCGGCAACCGTGTGCGCGCCAAGATCGTCAAGAACAAGGTCGCGCCCCCCTTCCGCGTCGCCGAGTTCGACATCATCTTCTCCGGCTCCCAGATCGGCATAAGCCGCGAAGGCGACATCCTCGATCTGGGTACAGAAGCAGAAATCGTCAAAAAGCAGGGCGCATTCTACTCCTACAGCGACCACAAGTTCGGGCAGGGCCGCGAGCAGGCCAAAGAGTTCCTCCGCACGCACCCGGAGATCGCCATCGAGATCGAGGAGTTGATCCGCGCCAAGGAGACCGTCAATACCGCCGCGCCCGCCGACGCCATTGCGGTCTACGCCGGCGCAGATGACGAGGAAGAAGAGTAGCCGGCGGACCTTCAGCCCGTGCGCATAGTCTCGATAGACCGCCCACCACGTAAACCCTATTACGACGTCACCCTGGACAAGGGTGCCGTCGTAAAACTAAGCCCAGAAGTTATGGCGCTGACTGCACTGCGCCCCGGCCAGGAGCTGTCTGACGACCAACTCACCGAAATCTGCGACCGGGAATCGCGCTACCGGGCGATGACGGCGGCCCTCCGCCTCCTCGCCTACCGCCAGCGCAGCGAGCGAGAAATCCGCGATGCCCTGCGTCGACGTTCCACACCGGAAGACACCATCGAAACGACGATCACGCAGCTGCGGAACGCGAGGTTCATCGATGACTCGTCGTTCGCCGCGAACTATGTCGAATCGCGGGACGCGGCGAGCCCTCGCGGCAAGCGCCTCCTCGCCGCCGAACTCGCAGCGCGCGGCATCGACAAGCCCCTCCGTGAACAGTCCCTCGGCGAGGTCGACGAGGAGAGCGCGGCCTATCGTGCCGCGCGAAAGAGGGCGCGGTCACTCACCGCGCTCCCGTTTCCAGACTTCCAGCGTCGCCTCGGCGCCTACCTCCTGCGCCGCGGCTTCGGCTACGCCATCGCACGCCACACCGTTCAACGCGCCTGGGCTGAGATCCACCCGGACTCCCCGGGAGAATACATCGACGAGTAACACCTGGTCCCAACGTTCTTCTTCGTGGCCCTGTGTGGCTCGTTCCTTGACACCCTTCGCCGCGCAAATCTAATATGAATTCGATAAATCCTGCGCCAAGTCATTCAAATTTCGAATGCTTTTTACACTATTTCTGCTATTAGGAAGTGAGCTGAAATGCCGATTGCCCTCATTGTGGGGCTTGTCGGCGTCGTCATCGGAGTCATCGGTGCTTTCCTTTACCAGCAGGCCTCTAAGCGACGCAAAGTCGAGGCCGCTCAGGGTGAGGCTGACCGTATCCGCAGCGAAGCCGACAGGCGCCAAAAAGAACTACTTCTCGAAGCCAAAGACGAGGCCTCACGTCTCCGCCGCGAGGCGGAGTCCGAGATTCGCGACCGCCGCAACGAGCTAAAAGGCGCCGAACGGCGCATCTCGCAAAAAGAAGAAAGCCTCGACCGCAAGCTCCAATCCGCGGAGCAGCGTCAGGTTAACCTGCAGCGGAAAGAAGCCGACATCGAGGCCCGCAGCAAGGATCTCGACGAGCTGAATGAACAGCGCAAGGCGGAACTCGAGAAGATCTCCAATCTCACCGCTATGGAAGCGCGCGACCAGCTTTTGGCCCAGGTCGAGAACGAGGTCCGCGACGACGCGAACAAGCTCCTGCGTGAGATCGAGCAGGAAGTCCGCGAAGAAGCCGACCA
>DAINRO010000007.1:9776-15081 GCA_036741795.1 Chloroflexota bacterium | reverse complement strand
GGCCGCATCCATCCGGCGCGCATCGAGGAGATGGCAGAAAAGGCGCGGAAAGACGTCGATATCGCAATCAAGGAAGCCGGCGAGGAAGCGATCGTGGAGGCAAGTTCACCCGGCCTCCACTCAGAGATCGTGCGCTCTCTCGGACGCCTCAAGTACCGCTACAGCTACGGGCAGAACCAACTCAAGCACGCCGTCGAGACGGCGAACCTGGCAGCCATGATCGCCCACGAACTCGGTGCCAACGTGGAAGTCGCCCGCCGCGGTGGCCTCCTTCACGACATCGGCAAGTCGATCGACCACGATGTGGAAGGCACTCACGCGATGCTGGGCGCCGAACTGGCCCGCCGGCACAACGTAAACAGTTCCGTCGTCCACTGCATCGAGGCCCACCACGAAGAGGTCGAGCCTTCCACGGTAGAGGCAATCATCGTCATCGTCGCCGACGCCCTCAGTGGGAGCCGCCCCGGCGCCCGCCGCGAATCGCTGGAACTCTACCTCAAGCGGCTCGAAGCACTCGAGGCAGTTGCAAACGCCATGCCCGGTGTCGAAAAGTCATTTGCCATTCAGGCCGGCCGCGAAGTCCGCGTCATCGTCAAGCCGGAGGAGATCGACGACCTCGGCGCCTCTCGCATGGCGAAGGAGATCAGCAAGCGGATCCAGGAGAGCCTCGACTACCCCGGACAGGTGAAGGTAACGGTCATCCGCGAGCGCCGTTCGATAGAATACGCGAAGTAACCTCGGCGCCCTCGGGCTCCGGGCGAGGTAATCATGCCGCTAAACGTCCTGTTGATCGGCGACATCGTCGGCAAGCTTGGCCGCCGCACGGTCGGCGCACTCTTGCCTGACCTCCGCCGTGAGCTTGACCTCGGCCTGGTCATCGCCAATGGCGAAAACACCGCCGGCGGCCGAGGCCTCACACCCTCAACCGCGAAGGAACTCATCGATAAGGGCGTTGACGTGCTCACTTCCGGCAACCACATCTGGGAGAATCGCGAGATCTATCCCGTCCTCGACGATCCTGAAGCACCGGTCATCCGCCCGATGAACTACCCCGAAGGCGTACCCGGCCGCGGCATCCACAAGCGCGACGGCGTGGCCGTTCTCAACGCGATGGGCCGCACATTTATGGGCGTTTCCATCGAGGACCCGTTCCGCGCCCTCGACGCCGCCGTCGAGAGCGTTGCCGACTGCCGGATCAAGATCCTCGACTTCCACGCGGAGGCGACCAGCGAAAAGATCGCCATGAGCTACTACCTCGATGGCCGTGTCAGCGCGGTCGTTGGCACCCACACACACGTGCCCACCTCCGATACACGAATCCTCCCTAACGGCACCGCCTTCGTGTCCGACCTGGGGATGGTCGGCGCCCTCCACTCGGTGCTTGGCATGGCCGTGGAACCCGTTATCGAACGATTCCTCATGCAACTGCCGAACCGGTTTGACCCTGTGGACAGTGGCCCGGCAGTATTTAACTCGGTGCTGATCCAGATCGACGAAGAAACAGGGCGCGCCCTCGCCATCGAGCGCGTAGACCGGGAGGTAGCGTGAATTCGAGCGTCGCCGATCTCCATTGCCATAGCACCGTTTCCGACGGCCGTTTGAGTCCCACGGACCTCATGGATCTCGCCCACCGCAACGGCGTCCGAGTCATCTCCCTCACCGACCACGACATCGTCGACGGCCTGCCCGAAGCCCAGGAAGCCGTCGCGAAGTACGGCGACATGACCCTTATCCCCGGTATCGAAATGAGCACGGACGTTCCCGGCAACGAGGTCCACATCCTCGGCCACTTCATCGACTGGCAGAACGAAGGCTTCCGCAAGCGCCTGGAATCGCTCCAGGAATCACGCCTCGGGCGTGCACGAATGATGGTGGAAAAGCTCAATGAACTAGGCAAGCCCGTCGAATGGGAACGCGTCCAATCCTTCGCGGAAGGCGCCGTGGGCCGCCCCCACATCGCCCTAGCACTCGTCGAGGCTGGCCACGTCAGTTCCGTCAACGAAGCGTTTGACCTCTACATCAGCCGCAATGGCCCCGCCTATGTCCAGCGCGAGCGGCTGGAGCCGGAGGAAGTCGTCCAATTGATCAATAGCGTTGACGGCCTTGCGACCCTGGCTCACCCCCGCGAACTCCTCGCAGCCGGAGGGCTAGACGCACTCCTCCAACGCCTCAAGGACGCGGGCCTCACCGGCATGGAGGTCTACTACCAGGACTACGTCCCGGAGGAAGTCGAGAACTTCAAAGGCATGGCTGACCGATTCGGCCTCCTCCCCCTTGGCGGGAGCGACTACCACGGCCTAGGCGGTCCCCAGCAGCGGGAGCCCGGCAATATCCCCCTCCCGCGTGAGCCCGTCGACGCCCTCTTTGCCCTCGCCCGTCAGCGCGGTTCCGACCGCCACGCCAGGATCGTCCACGCCTGAAATGACCGTCGAGACCGTCTACTGCGCCCGTCACCCCAGCGTCGAGACAGGGTTAGGATGCGGACGCTGCGAGACTCCGATTTGCCCAAAATGCGCCGTGTTTACCGATGTGGGCGCCCGCTGCCCCGACTGCGCCCCCCAGCGCAAGCTCCCTCAGTTCGAAGTTGGCCCCACGCAAGTTCTTGCAGGCGGAGGCGTAGCGCTCGTTATCGGCGTCTTAGCGGGCGTCGTCTGGGGTTTCCTCCTCCCGGACGGCTTCGGCTTCTTCTCGATCTTCATTGGCGTCGCCCTCGGCTACGCCATCGCCGAGCCTGTGAGTCGAGCCGCACACGGGAAATCAGGACCGATTATCGCGACTATCGCTGTAATCGGCTGCATCGTGGCCTACCTGGTGCACAACGTGGTAGCGGGGTATCCGCTATTCCAGGCGGACTTCAGCAGCTTGTTGATCCTCGGAGCCGCAGCGGCCACGGCGATCGGGCGGTTGCGCTTCTAGTTGCGCAGAATCGAAGTGATGATCAGCGCCACGATCAGGAACGCCGCGATCGCCACGATCCGGGCGATCTCGCCCCGCACGTAACTGTAGTCGCGGGTGACATGCCGCTCCCGAGGCATACCAGCCTCCCGGCGCGACTGGCTCCTGGTAGGTTCGGCCGGCGTGGGCACAACGTCCACCGCGACGGCGGAGTCCGACCCGTCCAACGCCTCTTCCGTCGCCCAGCTATTGCTCTCTTCAGCGGGGGATGGAACGGGCTGGTACGGGATGTTGGTCGCACGGTCTTTTCGCCGCTTCGCCGCCGGCGGCCTGTACTTTCTGGGCAATCCTGAATCTCCTCTTGTAGTGCGTAGCATTATATCTAGGCATACCGGCGTAGCGCCATTGAACCCGCGTTGACCCCTTTCCGCGCTCGCGGATACAATACGTACCCTACGGCCCCGTGGTGTAGCGGTTAACATGCCACCCTGTCACGGTGGAGATCGTGGGTTCGAATCCCATCGGGGTCGCCATTTTTCCCTGGACCCGCCGGTGCTACCGCCGTCTCTTTCTCGGTCCTTGAGTTTGTTTGGCAATTCTCCCCACTGATCCCGTTCCCTCCCGGCTCATCTTGTCCCCTTCCCGTCCTGAGGGAACTCGAAGGATGAGCGGAGTGCGGTATCTTTATCTATTGGAGGTGCCGAGATGCAGTCAGAGAACGCCCCGATCAGCGTCGCCCGCCTGAACCACGCCGTCCTATACGTACGCGACCTCGACAAAAGCGTCGATTTCTACCACCGCGCCTTCGGCTTCGAGGAGATCGCGCGTGAAGGTGGCCGCATGGCCTTCCTCCGGGCCGCCGGTACCGACAACCATCACGACCTCGGCCTCATGTCCGTCGGCGCCGACGCCCCCTCTCCGACACCTGGCTCAGTCGGCCTCTATCACCTTGCGTGGCAGGTCCCCACGATCGAAGACCTCGCGAAGGCCGCCGCTGTCCTCTCTGAGCTAAACGCCATCACCGGCGCCAGCGACCACGGCGCAACCAAGTCGCTCTACGGCGCCGACCCCGATGGCAACGAATTCGAGGTCATGTGGATGGTCCCTCGCGACCAATGGGGCGAATACGAGAATCGCGGCGTGATACTGCCGCTTTCGCTCGAGCGCGAGATCAAGCGCTTCTCCGGCGTCGCGACCTAGCTTCGTACCGCGCCCTGTATCCCCGGCGCCCCCGCCTGCATCGACTGCGACATTCGTCGCGCCATCATCAAGAAGTCGTGCGGGTAACTGAGTTGCGGCCGGCTCGCCAGGTCGATGCGTTCCACTGTCTCCGCGGGGAGCTCCACGTCGAGCGCCGCCAAATTATCTTCCAGCTGCGAAACACTTTTCGGCCCGATGATCGGCGCGACGACGCCAGGCTTGTCCACGTTCCATGCCAGCGACAGTGCCACCGGCGACACTCCCAACTTCTGCGACTCCTCCATCACGATGTCCACGATGTCGTAGTTCCGCTCCCGGAAGGCCCGGCGCCGCCACACTTCCTGGAACGGCCCTGATGCTGCAAACCTCGTGTCTTCCGGCGGCTCCTCGTCCCGCTTGTACTTCCCGGTGAGCATCCCGCCCGCCAGCGGGCTCCATGGGATCAACCCCAGCCCGAATTTCTGGCACACCGGCACGATCTCGATCTCGATGTCGCGCGTGATGATGCTGTACTGCGGCTGAAGGCTAACCAGTGGCTCCCATCCCTTCAACTGGATCAACGTTGCCGCCTCCGCGATGTGCGAGGCCGCCCAGTTGGACACGCCGATGTAGCGGACCTTACCGGACCGCACGAGATCATTCAGGGTGCCCAGCGTCTCTTCCATCGGCGTCTGGTCGTCGTAGCGGTGCATCTGGTACAGGTCGATGTAGTCCGTGTCGAGCCGACGCAGGCTGTCTTCCACCGCCGTCAGTAAGTGCTTGCGGCTCGTCCCACCCTCGAACGGCCCCGGCCCCAGGGGCGAAGCCGCCTTCGTGGCGATCACGACCGAATCGCGCCGCCCCTTCACAGCCTTCCCAGCGATCACCTCGGACTGCGTGCCGGAGTACACGTTCGCGGTGTCGATGAAGTTGTGACCGGCATCCAGATAGGCATGGATGATTCCGATCGATGTCGCCTCGTCGCAGCCAAACTGCTCATTGCCAAAGTTCATCGTCCCCAGGCACAGCGGCGATACCCGTAGCCCGCTCTTCCCCAGGTTCCGTAGTCCTCGTGTAGTCATTAATTCCTCCTTCACTGAATCCAGCGTGCGGAGTATAACAGTCCGGATGCTAAACTCCCCCTGATACCGACTGGAGCGGCACCAATGCAGCTAACCGAAGCCCATAACCTCGTCTACACAACCGCGAAGTCCTTCGCCGACCGCGAGAT
>DAINRO010000007.1:0-9676 GCA_036741795.1 Chloroflexota bacterium | reverse complement strand
GCCGCCATGGAACTCACCGCCGTCCGCAACGAGGGCGGCTGGATCCTGAACGGCAGCAAGTTCTGGATCTCCAACGGCTCCCAGGCCGACCTCATCCTCACCTTCGCCCAGGCCGAGCCCGGAGCGCGCCACAAGGGCATCGCCGCCTTCATCGTCGATGGCGACTCGCCCGGTCTCGAACGCCAGCCCATCCCCGACAAGCTCGGCCTCCACGCCTCCAACACCGCCGCCCTCTTCTTCGATGGCGTCCTCGTCGATGACGACCGCTTGCTCGGCAACCCCGGCGACGGCTTCAAGATCGCCCAGACATCCCTCGAGGCCGGCCGCACCTCCACCGCCGCCTGCGCTGTCGGCATCATCCAGGCCTGTCTCGACGCCTGCATCGCATACGCCAAACACCGCGAGCAGTGGGGCAAACCCATCGCCTCCCACCAGCTCATCCAGGAGATGGTCGCCGACATGGCGACGGACTGCGAGGCCGCTCGTCTGCTGACCCTGGAAGCCGCCCTCAAGCGCGATGCGGGCGAACCGGCCACCAAGAACGTCGTCATGGCCAAGCACTTCGCCACCGAAGCCGCCGTCCGCGCCGCTCGCACGGCCATCTCCCTCCACGGCGGCGTGGGCTACCTGGGCGAGTACCCCGTCGAGGGCCTCCTCCGCGACTCCATCGGCCTCTCCCTCTACGAGGGCACCACGCAAGTACAGAAGCTAATGCTCGGCCGCGAACTTCTCGGCGTCAGCGCCTTCTAGCTAGCAGATTCCGGATGATGCCACCCGAGGAGGTTGTCCGGGTGCTGGACATCCTGCACCTCGCATCTGTGCAATCCTGGCTCGACGGCGGCTGGGGAGTCGACGCGCTCCTTGGCGAGCAGACGCGCGATCACTCCGATCTCGACGTCGTTATCGACCTGGATGACTCAGAAGGCGCGATCTCCGCACTGTCAGGCCTCGGGTACGCCGTGGATGAAGATCTGAGGCCAACTCGCTTCGTCTTATCCGCAGGCGCCAATCGCAAGATCGACTTCCACCCGGTGGTCTTCGACGAGACCGGCAACGCCTTGCAGAAAGGAGCGATGCCGGGTGGCGGCGATGCACCGTACCCGGCGAGGGGCTTCGCGGGACACGGTTCGATAGCTGACCGGCCTGTCAATTGCCTGACACCCGCCCTGCTCGTCCTGCACCACACCGGATACGCGCCGCAAGACAAGGACCGTCACAACGTCCGGCTCTTGTGCGAGCGATTCGGAATCGAATTGCCACCAGCCTATCGTTAGTGCCATTTCCCCCTTGCCAACAATCCCCCAACCCTCATCCTTGACACCGTGGCGCCCTCGCGCCAACCTGCAAGCCGATGCCACTCACTCTCCGCCTCGACCCCTGGCAGCCTTCCTACGAATCCGCCCTCCAGGTGGATGAAGACGAAGCCTTCGGCACCGATGTCGATCCGACGGTCGAGACCTCGGACTGGCAGCCGATCGAACCGCAATTCGTCGAGCGCCCGAAGTCGATAGCATTCGTGGACGGCGTCCAGCGTGTTGAATACCGCGTGGTTGGCACCGACGAAGGGCACACGGCCTACGGAGCACTCGCCTCAATCGCCGTTGGCGCTTCTATCGTCAGCGACGGGTGCAACAACCTCTACCCGGCGGCAATCGGCCGCATCCTTGGCCTCTCTGACGGCGTTGAGTTCGCTCCGCTCTGCATCCCCTGCGGAACCGCGACCCTCGACTTCATGCCCGAACCGGTCGGCGAATCAGGTGTCGCCGCCCCGATCCAGGCCGTCCAGAACGCCCGGCGTGACGCCGAGTCTCGCCTTGGCACACAACTGGTCGAAGAGGGGCACGAAATGGTCGTAGTCGACGGTCGCCTCAACTGGCAGCCGACTCGCAAAACGATGGTTATCGGCCTGATCAAGACAATCCACAAGCGCTACCTCGAGGATGCTCAATCCGCTGTCCTGCCCCTTCTCGCTTCGGGGACACGTACACCCATCTTCCGCATTGCCCGCGATCGCGCCGTGTACTCCTGGTATCTGCGCCTCGCCTCCAGCCGGCCCATAGACCACGCCCTCGCCGGCATCGTCCGCATTGAAACACTTGATACCATCGGCATCGAGGCGGCGGTGCGTCTCGCCGACCTCACCGCCTGCTACCTGCCGGGCTTCGCCTCGTCGCCGATCCACGATCCTCGCGCGCCGCAGAACCTCTACCCCATCGGCGGGCTGGAACGGCAGCTCCGCCACAACCTCGGCGATCAGCAATGGATCCGCCGCAACATCGAGGACCACTTCGCGCGAGAGGTGGCCCGGTGAGCGTCGGTCGCGTCCTTGGCACCGATCCTGCGCACCCACTCGACTTCTGGGTGGCTGTGGCGGAAGACCAGTATCTTCAGCTCGACGATATCGTCGCGGTGGAGACACCGGTCCCTGGCCGCCAGCCGATCAATCACTACGGCGTGGTAGATGTCGTTCGCTCCCGCCACGAAGGGGCTAGTTTCGACTCGGACGTCTTCCGCATCGCCGAGGGTGTCTTCCCGGCTGGAATCGCCACGGCCGCGCACGTCTCCGTAACGCGCGTCGAGAAGGAGATCTTCGTTCCGCCCTCCCCGGGCCAGCCGGTCTTCCGCGCCGAGGGTGAGCAACGCGACCAGGCCCTCTACTTCGACGGCATGCAGAAGCGCTTCGCCGCCGGCCTGTCTCGCGAGGGAGACGTCATCTGGGGTAACCTGCAATTCCTGGATGGAACCCGCGGAGCGCACGTGAACATATCCGGTATCTCGGGCGTCGCCACGAAGACTTCATACGCCCTCTTCCTCCTCTATAGCCTTTTCCACTCGGATGTGCTCGAAAACCGGCACAATGCCCGCGGCGTCATCTTCAACGTCAAAGGTGAGGATCTCATGTTCGCCGACAAAGCGAACTCGCGCCTGGATGCGGAAGCGTCCGCCCAGTACGAGAAGCTCGGGCTCCCGTGCGGCCCCTTCCAGGACGTCGCGCTGTGGGCGCCCGCGTCCCGTCATTCACCCTTTGAGCTAGTGCACGACATGGGTTCCCGGTCGGAGGGTGTCACCGCCTATGCCTGGTCCCTGCGCGAATTCTGCCAGGACGGCCTTCTCCGCTTCCTCTTCGCCGAAGCGGACGTCGAAACGAGCCAGCTTTCGTACGCCATTGGCGTCGTTGAACGCTACCTCGCAAATCAGACCCGTAAGCAGCCAAAGTCCGAGAGCCACGCCCGCCTCGGCGAGGGCCTGATCACCTCATTCGACGAGCTGGTCGATTTCCTCACCGACAACATCGAGGACGTCTTCGCGGGGTCTCACGTTGCGGACGCCACAAGAGGCGCCTTCCTCCGTCGCCTTGACGCGGCAAGGATCGCCGCAGGACACCTGGTGCGTAACCTCACTTCCCAGGAAGAGGCCGAACGGCACCGCATCGACTGGAAGAGCCGGCAGCTCAACGTTATCGCTATCAACAACCTCCAGGACAAAGCCAAGCGGTTCGTTGTCGGCGTCATCCTCAAGCAGCTACTGGACGAGAAGGACAAGGAGGGCAAGCGCGAACCCCTGACTTTCGTCGTCCTCGACGAGCTAAATAAGTACGCCCCGCGAGAAGGTTGGAGCCCGATCAAAGAAGTGGTCCTCGACATCGCCGAACGGGGCCGAAGCCTCGGCGTCATCCTGATCGGCGCTCAACAGACGGCCAGCGAGGTCGAGCGGCGGGTTGTTGCCAACGCCTCGTACCGGATCGTCGGTCGGTTGGACACGGCCGAAGCGCAGAGGGGCGAGTACGGGTTCCTCACCGAGGCCACGCGGGCACGTGCCTCCTTGCTTAAGCCGGGCAGCATGTTCCTCCACCAGCCGGAGATCCCCGTCCCGCTTCTCGTCCAGTTCCCCTTCCCCGCCTGGGCCACCCGCGCAGAAGAGGTTGTCACAGAAGAGGGCGTCCCGCGGGCCCTGCGTTGAGGTTGCCTTCGTCCTCGGCGCGAATATTCACGTAGATGCGGTTCCTTCACACCTCCGATTGGCACGTCGGCAAGCCCCTCAAGAACGTCAAGCGCGACGATGAGTACCACGACGCCCTCGTGGAGGTCCTCGACATCGCCAAACGCGAGAAGGTGGATGCCGTGCTCGTCGCCGGCGACGTCTTCGACTCCGTCAAACCGCCGCCCGAGGCCGAGCGGACCGTCTTCGAGTTCTTCCGCGAACTCGTCGGCGCCAACATTCCTGCAGTGTTGATTGCCGGAAACCACGACAACTCGCGCCGCCTGCACGCCTACTCCCGGATCCTCGACCTGGTGTCCGTCCACGTGCGGAGCGAGCCAACTCTCGACGGCGGGGATCTCATCGTCGAGATACCCTCGCGTAACCGAGAAGAAACGGCCGTGATCGCGGCCCTGCCGTGGGTCAGCGAAAAGAAGGTGCAGGACTTCGAGTCCCTCGGATCTGCCGTGAGGTTCCAGCAATACGCCGATGGCTTAGCAGCGGCGATGAATTTTCTCGCGACCAACTTCCGGCCCGACGCCGTCAACATCCTAATGGCCCACATCCTGCTGGACGACTCGAAGATCGCCGATGTTGACCGCGGAGAGCGCGAACTGCACACGGGCATCGCCTATACAGTGCCGCGCCAGCGCCTTCCGGCCTCCGCCCAGTACACCGCCCTCGGCCACGTCCACATGCCCCAGGACTTCCCGTTGGCGAACGCCGCCTATTGTGGCTCCCTTCTCCAGGTCGATTTCGGCGAAGCCGGCCAAAAAAAAGGAGTCAACATCGTCGACGTCTCCCCGCACCAAAAGGCAGAGGTTGAAAAGATACCACTCGGTTCCATCCGCCAACTGCGCAATATCGGCTCTTACGCTGCCGGCGTCACGCTGACTGAAATCGAGGCCATGGCTGGCCAGGTGCCGGAAGACTACGTGAAGGTCTTCGTCCGGGTCGACCAGCCTGTGCCCGGCCTCAACCAGGCCGTCCGCGATCTCCTCCCCAACGTCGTCCAGGTCCAGGTGCTTCGCCCAGAGGCGTCTGACAGCCCGCGGTCCGCAGAGATCTCCAGCGCCTCTCCACCTGAACAGTTCGCGGATTATTACCGCGCTCAGCACGATGGCAACGATCCACCGGCTGATCTCCTGGGGCTGTTTGACGAACTCATGGAAGAAGTGACGAATGCGACCGGTTAGCCTGGAGATCCAGGGCCTCACCTCCTTCAAGGAAAAGCAGGTGATTTCCTTCTCCAACCTCGACCTCTTCGCGATCACCGGACCGACAGGCGCCGGCAAGACTTCCCTGGTGGACGCCATCACATACGCCCTCTACGGCAAAGTGCCGCGTGTCGACCGGGACATGAAACAACTCATCAGCCAGGAGGCTGAACGGCTGACGGTCGTGCTGGAGTTCGATAACGGCGGGGAGACGTTCCGGGTCCACCGCGCCACCGCGCGCAAAGGCCTTCCCGTGATCAGGCTCGAGCACAAGATCGACGAAGGCGCCGACGAATGGTCACCCGAGGCGAACGGCGCCACGGAAGTCACCGAGCGGATAGAAGAGTTGCTCGGCATGGACTACGAAGGGTTTGTGCGCTCCGTCCTCCTTCCCCAGGGCCAGTTCGAGAAGTTTCTCGCCGGTAAGCCAGAGGAGCGTCGGCGCGTCCTCGACGGCCTCCTTCGCCTCAACGTCTATGCGGAGATGCAAAAGCTCGCCAACGCCAGGAAAGAACGGCACGAACAGGAAGTAGCGAGACAGCAGTTCGCTCTGCAGCAGTACGAAGGGGCCACTTCAGAGGCCCTGGCTGCAGCCCAGCTTGAACTGTCGACCCTCAAGTCGCGTGCGGACGAACTGGCCGCTGAGAGATCTCGTCTAGCGCAAACCGCCGAAGTCGCTGCGCGGCTTTCCGCGGCCACCTCCCGCGCTCGCGAGTGCCGCGCCGCCATCGAGAAAGCGGAGGGGGAGATGGAGACCTCCCGAGAAACATTGGAGACCGGCGAGGGTGAGATCGAGGCCATTGCGGAGAAGGTCTTGAAGGTCGAAGCAGAGATCGCCGCCACGCCGTTCGACGCCGATGTCCTGAACCTGTTGATCCGTGCGGAGTCAGCTTATCGTGAGATGGCAAATGCCGAAGCGCGACGGGCCGCGATCCAGGAAAGGTCAACTGGCGCCGAGCCCCGCCTCAACCAAGTGCGGCAAGCTGCACGCGACGCAGGGCAGGCGGCCGCCGCTGCCGCCGCCGCTCTCGCGAAGGCCGAACAGCGAGCCGACGATGCACGGCGCGAGAACGTCGCATCGACCCTGCGCCGGGGACTTAAAGCCGGCGACCCCTGCCCCGTTTGTGGCCAATCCATCGGCACTATCAAGGTCGAAGCTCACGCGTCCCTCGACCAGGCAGAGAAGGAACTCAAAGCCGCCCGAACCGAGTCCGAGCAGACGTTGAGGGCTGTTCGAGAGGCCGAAACCGCGGTCGCCGTAGCCGAAGCTGACGCGACGTCACTCGTCGGGCAGGTGAAGGACGCCGAGTCAGCCGTTGTGCAGCGGAACGCGGACCTCGCGCAATTGCTCGGCGACCGTCGGCTTTCTGCCGCCCAGGTGACAGAAGGCATCAAGGAACAGAACGACGCCCGCCAAACTTTGGTCGAACTGAACCACCTGAAGGATCGCCTCGCGCGCGATCACAGGGAGAAGGAACAAGCCCTGCAAGCGGCTCGCGCAGGCGTCACTGCCCTGGAACTTGCGATCAAGACGCAAGGAGAGCAGCTCGCAAAGTCCAACGGTGAGGCCGCAACCGCCCGGGAGGAATTGGCCTCCCTGGCCAGGATCGGAGGATGGGCTGACCTGGCCGAGACGTTGAGGGCCGAAGGAGACCCCGATCCGGTCATCGCGGACCGCCGCCACAGCAACGACAATGAAGACCGTGGGATCCAGCAACGCATCGGATCTCTGGGAGCTGAAGTTACGCGCATCGAAGAAGGAATCGAGAAGAGCGCCGCCCTGGAGGAAGCAATCAGCGGAGAGCGCTCGCGGATGACCCTCGCCGCGAACCTGGCATCGCTTCTCCGGACCACGGCGTTCCCCAGCTTCATCCGCGAACAGGCCCTGCGTCTGCTCGCCCAGGATGGCTCCCGCCAACTGGCGGAGATCTCTGGCGGCCGCTACGAGTTCGCCGTCCAGAACCAGGACTTCCTGGTCTCCGACCGCTGGAACGCCGGCGAGACGCGCTCGGTCCGCACTCTCAGCGGGGGAGAAACGTTCATTGCGTCGCTCGCCCTCGCCCTCGCACTCGCGGAACGCCTGCCATCACTCGGAGCAGGGAGTGGCGGCGGCGCCCTCGAAAGCCTCTTCATCGATGAAGGGTTCTCCCATCTCGATCCCGAAACCCTTGACGACGTCGCTTCCGCTCTCGAAGTCATCGGTCAGGGCGGCGAGCGCATGGTTGGCGTAGTGACTCACCTCACTGAGCTGGCCGAGCGAATGCCCGCCCGCATAGTCGTTCACAAGACTCAGCAGGGCAGCACCGTCACCATCGAGTAGCATTCAATCAACCGAAAAACCCGAATCTCCAAAACGAACTTCGCGAGTAGCCCCCACGTAGCTGCAGGCCTTCAGGCGTGCAAGAGAAAGCACGAATCCATGCCAGACCAAACCCGCATCGGCTTCATCGGCCTCGGCATCATGGGCCGCCCCATGGCGCGCAACCTCCTTAAGGCAGGCTACCCCGTCATCGTCTGGAACCGCAGCCGCCCCGGAATCGAAGCGCTCACGGCTGATGGCGCCACCGAGGCCGTCTCCCCCCGTGACGCCGCCGAACAGTCCGACGTGGTCGTCACCATGGTCGGCGACCACACCGATGTCGAGCAGGTCACCCTCGGTAAGGACGGCATCATCGAGGCAGCGCGACTGGGCCTCGTCCACGTCGACATGTCCACGATCTCCCCTGACGTCACGCGCCGAATTGCGGCGGAACTCGATGAGGCGGGCATGGAAATGCTGGACGCGCCCGTCAGCGGTGGCGAGCCCGGCGCCATCAACGCCGCCCTCTCCATCATGGTCGGCGGCAAGGAAGACGTCTTCGAACGCTGTCGCCCCATCTTCGAAACTCTCGGCAAGACTGTTGTCTTCTGCGGCCCCTCGGGAAGCGGACAGGTGGTCAAGCTTTGCAACCAGGTCGTCGGGGCTCTGAACAACCTCGCGGTCAGCGAAGCGATCACACTCTGTACCAGCTCCGGTGTGGACCCGCGAAAGATGCTAGAGGCTGTCGGCGCCGGCGCGGCAGCGTCATGGATGGTCACGAACCTGGGGCCGAAGATGCTGGACCAGGACTTCCGCGCCGGCTTCAAGGTCGAGCACCAGCTCAAAGACCTGCGCTACGCCCTCGAAACGGCCTCCGGCGCGGACGTCAACCTGCCGGGGACCGAGCTCACCCAACGGGCCTTTGCGGCATTGACGGATCGAGGCCTCGGCGCTGAAGGCACTCAGGCTCTGATCAAGTTCGTCCGCGGCTAGAACGCAAACAAGGCGCGAAACGCGCCTTGTTTGACCCCTCCCGTTGGGCAAAGCGGACGAGCCGCCGCCGGAGCAATTGGACACATCTTACGATCTCACACCTCTTTGTCAAACCACCACGCCCTGCGGGGCGCATTAGCGAAGTTTCGACTACAATAACCTTGTGAATACCACCCGAAGGATGTCCGAAATTGATCACCCAAGATGAAGTCGTAGAGGTACTGCGCGAGGTCTACGACCCGGAACTGCACTACAACATCTACGACCTCGGCCTTGTCTACGACATCGATGTAAAGGATCCCGGCGACGTTAACATCCTCATGACTCTGACCACTCCAATGTGCCCAATCGGACCAATGGTAACGGAGCAAATCAAGGAGATGCTGGACCTCATGCCCGGCGTCCGCGACATCGAGGTCGAGTTTACCTTTAATCCCGCATGGAATCCCGACATGATGACCGACGAAGCCCGCGCCGACCTCGGCCTCGACTGACCGGCCGTGATTAAGATCCGCCCCGCGGACTCGATCTATTACAAGCACGGCGGCTGGTTCGAAGCCCGCTGGCACTTCTCCTTCGACGAGTACTACGACCCAGAAAACATGGGCTTCGGCACGATGCGCGTCTTCAACGACGACCGTCTCGTCCCCGGCGCCATCTGGCCGATGCATCCCCACCGCGACATCGAGGGACTGACCTACGTCGCAGAGGGCACCTTCCGTCACCAAGACAGCCTCGGCAACGGTGGCGTCTTCCCGGCCGGCTCGGTCCAGCGTATGACCCTGGGTTCAGGCGCCAACCACTCCGAGCAAAACGCCTCCGAGACCGAGCCGGTCCGCTTCATCCAGATCTGGATCATGCCCCGAGAACGAGGCCTCCCGCCCTCGGTCGAGCAGAAGGAGTTCACGACCGCAGACCGCACGAACAAACTCCTCCGCGCCATCGGCCCCGATCGTGAAGGAGGCAGCATCCTCGTCCACCAGGACGCCTCGATGTACCTGTCCCGCCTGGAATCGGACGCGACGGTCTCCCACGACTTCCGCGCCAACTTCGGCGGCTATCTCTTCCTGATGGACGGCGCTATCACCCTCAACGGCAAACCAGTGGCGAAGGGCGAGGCAGCAACGATCACCGACGAGGCAACGCTGGAGATCGTAGCCCAGGAACTGGCCGAGTTGATTATGATGGA
>DAINRO010000006.1:0-52034 GCA_036741795.1 Chloroflexota bacterium | reverse complement strand
AGTACCGCCACGGCGGCATCCTGCCCTACATCTTCCGCCGCATGATGGTCGAGTCGTAGACCAAATCCTCTCCGTGTTCTCCGTGTTCCTTCGTGGCTGATAACGGGATGGTGGCTTATCATGGCACCCGTCATGCCTGACGAAGCCATCACCCGAGCCACCGCTCACTTTGGCCGACTCCTCGAAGCCCAGCTAGCCCGCGTCGAGAAGATGAAGCAGGGCGAAGAATGGGCCGACTACTCCGCCCTCAAACCCCTCATCATCGGCGTCTGCGGCGGCGATGGCATCGGCCCCTTCATCTCGGAGCAGGCGGAGCGCATCCTCGCCCACCTCCTCGCAGACGATGTCGCGGCCGGCAAGGTTGAGTTCCGCACGATCGATGGTCTCACCATAGAGAACCGCGCCGCTGTCGGAAAGGCGATCCCGGACGACGTCCTCGCGGAACTCAAGAAGTGCCACGTCATCCTCAAGGGGCCGACGACTACGCCACGCAAGGGCGACCCCTGGCCAAACATCGAGTCCGCCAACGTCGCCATGCGCAAGGAGTTGGACCTATTCGCCAACGTCCGGCCTGTCCGCGTGCCCGAGGAGGGGATCGACTGGACCTTCTTCCGCGAGAACACCGAGGACCTCTACGCCCTCGGCTCGGACGGCATCAACGTCACGGACGACCTGGCGATCGACTTCCGGCTGATCACGTCGCAGGGTTCGGAGCGCATCATCGAGCTCGCCTTCGACTTCGCTTCAAAGAACGGGATCAACAAGGTGACCGTCGTGACCAAGGCGAACGTCGTTAAGACTACCGACGGCAAGTTCCTCGAAGAGGCACGCAAGGTTTCGGAGCGCTACCCGGACGTGAGGTGGGACGACTGGTACATCGACATCATGACCGCCAAGCTCGTCGACGCGAAGCGCCGCAAGGACTTCCGCGTTATGGTGCTGCCCAACCTCTACGGCGACATCCTCACGGACGAGGCCGCGGAGTTCCAGGGTGGTGTCGGCACGGCGGGTAGCGCCAACATCGGCAAGCGCTACGCCATGTTCGAGGCGATCCACGGCAGCGCGCCGCGCATGGTGGACGAGGGCCGCGCCCAGTACGCCGACCCAAGCAGCATGGTGCGCGCCGGCGCGATGCTTCTACAGCACATCGGCCACACCGATCTCAGCCGCAAGCTGGAGATGGCCCTCGACATCGCGGGCCGCTTCGAGAAGCGTCTTGTAATGACCGGCCGATCCGACGGCGCCACCAACGAGGCGTTCACGGATTACTTGATGGAACTTGTGGCCGATCCGACTATCGAACAGCGCTGGAACGAATATCAGAAGCAGCTAACCCCCGCGTAGGGGCGAGGCGTGCCTCGCCCCTACTACAGCCGATCGGAAACCGAATCTACTTTCCGCTCGTTTTGAGGGAACTCGAAGGACGAGTGGCAACGCGAACCCAGCAAGAGAAGGAGACCCATGCGAGCAAAAGTAACCATCGTCGGCGCCGGCATGACCGGCGGCACCATGGCCCAGAAACTGGCCGAGACCGGCCACGTGGACGTCGTCCTGCAGGACATCATCGAGGGCATGCCCCAGGGTAAGGCGCTAGACCTCGCCGAGGAAGCGGCTCACGCCGGCTTCACGGCGAAGATCACCGGCTCCAACGACTGGAAGGACACGAAGGGCTCCGACGTCGTAGTGATCACCTCCGGGATGCCGCGCAAGCCGGGCATGACCCGCGAGGAGCTTCTCAACATCAACGCGGGGATCGTCGGCGACGTCGCGAAAAACGCGGCGAAGCACTCGCCGAACGCGACGTTTATCATCTTCGCCAACCCGATGGACGTGATGTGCCACGTGGCGATGCAGGCCAGCAAGTTCCCGGCCAACCGCGTCATCGGCCAGGGCGGCATGCTCGACAGCGCCCGCTACCGCACCTTTATCGCCTGGGAGACTAAGTCCTCCGTGCAGGATGTCCACGCCCAGGTCCTCGGCGGCCATACGGAAGCGACTATGGTGCCGATCGTCAGCACTGCCCACGTCGGCGGCGTCCCGCTGACGAAGCTACTCTCGAAGAAGAAGATCGAGGGCGTGGTGAACCGCGCGAAGAACGGTGGCGCGGAGATCGTGGCGCTCCTCAAGACCGGCTCCGCCTACTACGCCCCGGCCGCCGCGACAGTCGAGATGGTGGAGGCCGTGCTCCTCGACAAGAAACGCATCCTACCCTGCGCCGCCCTCGCCGACGGCCAGTACGGCATCACCGGTACCTATGTGGGCCTTCCCGTGAAGGTCGGCGCCGGCGGAATCGAGGCGATCTACGAGCCGCCGCTCTGGGACAATGAGATCGAGGGCATCCGTACGGCAGCGGAGTCAACGAAGGAGCTGGTGGGGCTGGTCGGGAAGTAGCGTGCCTGATGATCCCGGCCTCGCGTTCGACGCTGTGCCGGAGATCTACGACCGAATCCGGCCCACATACCCGGACGCCCTTTTCGAGGAACTGTTCGCGCGTTTCCGGGATCCAGGCGTCGGCATCATCGAGTCGGGGCCGGGAACGGGACAGGCGACGATTTCGCTGCTCGCCCGTGGCGCATTGGTGACAGCCGTTGAGCCGGGGGTTCGCATGGCAGCGTTCCTGCGGAAGAAGTTTGCCGGCGAGTCCCGGCTCCAGGTAGTCAACCGAAAGTTCGAGGATGTGGAGTCGGAGCCAGTTGATATCGTCTTCGCGGCGACTTCGTTTCACTGGGTCGATCCTCACGTGAGGCTCAAGAAGGCTCACGACCTGCTGCGGCCGGGTGGTGCGATCGCCATCGTTAGCACCAACCAGGTGCGCTCTGAGGCCGACAAGGGATACTTCGCCCGGTGTCAGCCGATCTATCGCAAGTACTTCCCCGGTGAGGACGCACCTGAGTTGCAGACAGCGGACGAGGTTGTCCCGCCTGAGTTCCCCGAAATCGCCGTGAGCGACCTGTTCGGTGAGCCTGAGCTGCATAGGTACGGCTGGGACCAGACCTACACGACAGCGCAGTACGCGGACCTGCTGCGTTCTTACTCAGGAACAAACATGATGGAGCGGGACGCGCGAGAAGGCCTCGTTTCCGAACTCTGCGCGCTCGCGGATATGGAATTCGGCGGCTCTATCACCCGGCCACTGATCATCACACTCACCCTGGCCCGCCGCGGTAAGGTTAGCGAATCAACCCGGAAACCAATGCCATTCGTAGGAAAGAGATAGCGGTAAGATCGGACAGAAGCGAAAGGACGGTGCACCATGCTCAACGTCAAGGCTCTAGCGATCCTCCTGATGACCCTCGCCGCCTTATTCGTCGCCGCCTGCGATGATGATGACGACGGTGGCACCGACACAGCCTCCGGCGACGGCGAGACCGAAGCCGCTACGACCGACGCCGCCGCAACGGATGACCCCGCGACCGATGACCCCGTGACCGACGTCACGGTCACTATTGAAGGGTCGGCATTCAGTCCGACCGAATTCCAAATCGCGGCCGCCCAGGACATCGTCATCAACCTCGATAACACGGACCCGCGTGACCACACGTTCACTGTCTACGCCGACGAGGGTTTCACGGAAGCCCAGGGCACCGGCGTCTCTTTGCCCGGAGAAAGTTCGGATGCTGTCGAAGGGGCGTTCGACGCCGGCACTTACTTCTTCCGCTGCGAAATCCACGCGGGATCAATGCAAGGCTCCTTCACAGCCGAATAGCGCCCGGGTGAACACGGCACGACAATGCCGAACGAACTTCGCCCACGGCGTATCATAAGTACGTGAGAGAAATCCACGTAGACACGATCCGTGACACGGTCCGTACCCTGTGCATTGACGCCGCCTGCGTCCTTCCCGACGACGTCGTAGGCGCGCTTCAGACCGCCCGGCAGCGCGAAGAATCGCCCGTTGCCGTCAAAGTCCTGGACCAGATCCTCGACAACGCCGACCTCGCTCGAGACGAGATGCTCCCCCTGTGCCAGGACACCGGAACTACTGTCCTCTTCCTCGACATCGGCCAGGACGTCCACGTCACTGGGGGCGACCTCCACCAGGCGCTCGCAGAGGGCGTCAACGCCGGCTACGGCGAGGGCCATCTCCGCGCTTCAATGGTCGACCGGCCCTTCTCCGCCCGCACGAACACGAAGGACAACACCCCGCCCATCGTTCATACAGAAATCGTCCTCGGGGACCGGGTACGCATCCAGGTGATGCCCAAGGGCGGCGGCTGCGAGAACATGAGCCGTTTCACGATCATGCTCCCCGGCGCCGGCAAGCAGGGAATCACTGACTTCGTCCTCCGCACGGTGGACGAGTCAGGCGGCAACTCCTGCCCCCCGCTGATCGTCGGCCTCGGCGTCGGCGGCACTGCCGAACACGCCATGTACATCGCCAAGCGCGCCCTGACTCGCAAAGTCGGCGACCCGAACCCGGACCCCGAGCAGGCTGAATTCGAAGCAGAACTCCTAGAGGCCGTGAACGCCCTCGGCGTCGGGGCGCAGGCGGTGGGCGGTACTCAGACCGCGCTTGCCGTCCACATGAACACACACCCCACCCACATCGCTTCTCTGCCGGTCGCGGTCAACCTCCAGTGCCACTCTGCCCGCCTCAAGGAGGCAATCCTCTGAGCGAGACCGCCGTCGAACGTCAGATCCGCCTCCCTCTGACTGAGGAAGACGTCTCGACTCTACACACCGGCGACTACGTCTTCCTAACCGGCCCCGTCTACACGGCCCGTGACGCGGCCCATAGGCGCCTGAACGAGGCACTGGCCAAGAGGGACGAGCTTCCAATCGATATCCGCGGCCAGGTCCTGTATTACGTCGGCCCCACTCCAGCGAAGCCCGGACAGATAATCGGCTCTGCCGGCCCCACAACGGCCGAGCGCATGGACGGGTTCACGGTCCCGCTACTGGACGCAGGTCTCCGAGGGGCGATCGGCAAGGGGGGCCGCTCGCCGGAGATCGCAGCCGCCTTCAAAGAGCATCGGGCCGTCTACTTCCTCGCAGTCGGCGGCGCGGGTGCACTTCTCTCGAAGCAGATCAGCGAAGTCGAAGTGGTCGCCTACGAAGACCTTGGAACGGGGGCGATCCGCCGGCTCGAATTGGACGGATTCCCCGTCATCGTCTGCAACGATATTCACGGGGGCGATCTGCTGCGCGATGGCAAGGCCGCCTGGCGAAAATCAGCCGGTTAGTTGCTGTTCCCGAATTCCGCCGCGCACATCACCGGGTATATAACGCCTCGCGTCGCGCTGCTGTAGGGCGCCTGGAAGCACGAGACCCCAACGTGGTCCATGGCGCCGTCCACGATCACCGAAGCGTGTCCAGGGCTGCCCATCCATAGGTCGAATATCTGCTGAGCCGACCCCTCAGCCGTCGCCAGGACCTCGGCTACCGCACAACAGTAGCCACGGGCCCACGCCCGGTCCCCCGGCCCGCCGTCAAGCCAGTGGTTGAGATTGAAGACATCACCGTTTCGGCTATGAAACTCCACGTAGTAATCGGCCGATGCCTGCAGTGAACCATCGTAAGTAACGGCTCCGAGACCCGCCGTCGCTCGCCTCTGGTTGATCAACGCGAGGATTGTCTGTGCCCAGTCCGGTCGGTGCCGGGCGGGATCAGGGGGCGGGGCTGGCGGAGGTCGCGGAGGTGGCGGAGGTGGCGGGGCGGGAGGTACATAGACGTACGCCTGGTCGGGCTCTGGCTCCACGGGCTCAGCAGGTAGCTCCGGCGGTGGCGGCACCGGCGTGGGCTGAGGGGTCGGTACGGGTGTCGGGACGGGGGTCGGGGTCGGCGTAGCGGTCCCCTCCACTTCCAGGAGCCACTCTGCGTGTGTATCCGGCTCCTTCGGCGTCGGCAACCCCTCATCGGCAACGACCGCAAGATATCCCAGGCCGACGACTGCGATGATGGCGGGCACGGCTAGCACAGCAAGCTTCGCCGCGCGCGATGACATCGCGGGTAACACCTCTACTGTAATTCCTCCTGTTTCACGGTGACGTTCAGCAGCGGCTCGTGGGGCGGGTCGCTGCAAGGCCGCGGGGTGGGAAACACCCTGCCGCTGTCACCGAGGGCTAATGGGACTTGGCGAGTCTACGGAGAGGGCGGTCAGAAGGTCAATGACTTTATGAACCGAAATGGGCGAAGTTGCTAGTTATGTTAGGTTCCTCATAGCCATCTCATTCGATCACGGCTTACCCGTCAGTTTGCCGAAGATCCACCGGAACGGATCATAGTATTTGTCCACTACGCGCTCCTTGAGTGGAATGATGGCGTTGTCGGTGATATGGATGTCCTCAGGGCACACCTCGGTGCAGCATTTCGTGATGTTGCAGTAGGCAATGCCGCCTGCGTCCCGGATGAACTCAGTCCGATCCACTGTGTCCAGCGGGTGCATCTCCAGTTCCGCTAGCCTCACGAACCAGCGGGGACCGAAGAAGTTCTCCTTGTTCTCCGGGTGGTCGCGGATGACGTGGCAAACGTCCTGGCAGAGGAAGCATTCGATGCATTTACGGAACTCCTGGCTCCGCTCCACGTCAATCTGCTGCATCCGGTAGGTCCCGTCGCGACCTGGCTCCCGTATTTGCAGTTGTGGGATCCTCTTTGCCGCCTCGTAGTTGAACGACACATCTGTTACAAGGTCCTTGATTATCGGAAACGTCTTGATCGGCGCGACTGTAATTGGCTGAGACGCCTCGAACTGTGCCATCCGCGTCATGCACATCAGGCGCGGCTGACCATCGACCTCGGCGCTGCATGACCCGCACTTGCCAGCCTTGCAGTTCCAGCGCACGGCGAGGTCGTTCGCCTGCGTCGCCTGGATCGTGTGGATCACGTCCAACACGACCTGGCCCTCTTCTACCTCGACTTCATAGTCACGGAAGTCTCCGCCCGAAGAGTCGCCTCTGAAAACGCGCAGCGTGTACTGGCTCATCACTTACCGTCCTCTAGAAGGGCCGCGAGATCGGCCGGCATCTGTGGTAGCGGCTCCTTCGTGACGAACATCCCGCCGTCTTCCGCCCTCCGGATCGCGATGTTGTGCCTCCCCCACTCGGGGTCTGTCCCAGGGTAGTCCTCCCGGGTGTGCCCGCCGCGACTTTCCTTGCGTTCGGTAGCGGCCAGGCAGGAAGCCTCCGAGACGGCGAGGAGGCTCTTCAGGTCCATCGCGAGGTGCCAGCCTGGGTTGTACTGGCGATTCCCCTCCACGCTCGTGTTATCGGCGCGCTCCTTCAACTCCTGTATCTTCGCCAGCGCCTGTTCCAACTCCGATTGTGTACGTATGATCCCGACCAGCTCTTGCATCGTTTCCTGCAGGTCTTTCTGCACCGAGTACGGGTTCTCGCCACCGTCACGCTCAAAGTAGCCCATCATCTCGGTGACGATCGCATCCGCCTGGCCTTGATCGACTCGTGGAGATGTGGCCAGACCGTTCGCATACTCTACGGCGCCGGCGCCAGCTCTGCGCCCGAAGACGAGCAGGTCAGAGAGCGAGTTCCCGCCGAGCCTGTTGGCGCCATGCATCCCGCCGGCGACCTCACCCGCCGCAAACAGGCCAGGCACCGTCGAGGCTCCGGTGTCTGCGTCTACCCTGACCCCACCCATCACGTAGTGGCAGGTCGGACCCACCTCCATCGGTACGGCCGTGATGTCCACGTCCGCGAGCTTCATAAACTGGTGGTACATGCTGGGAAGGCGCCTGCGGATCTCATCAGGCGTGCGCCGGGAGGCGATGTCGAGGAATACGCCACCATGCGGGCTACCGCGGCCGGCCTTCACCTCCGAATTGATCGCGCGCGCTACCTCGTCACGTGGCAGGAGGTCCGGCGTGCGCCGGTTGTTCACCTTGTCGCCATACCAGCGATCCGCCTCCTCCTCTGTATCGGCAGTCTCGGCCTTGAAGAACTCGGGGATGTAGCGGAACATGAAGCGCTCGCCCGCGGAGTTCCGCAGTGTGCCACCGTCGCCGCGGACACCCTCTGTCACGAGTATTCCGCGGACACTCGGCGGCCAGACCATTCCCGTTGGGTGGTATTGTACGAACTCCATGTCGATCAGGTCGGCCCCAGCCTGATACGCCAGCGAGTGGCCATCGCCTGTGTACTCCCACGAATTGGACGTCACCTTCCAGGCCTTCCCGATTCCTCCCGTGGCGAGCACGACCGACTTCGCGTTGAACACCATGATGTGTCCGCTCTCGCGTTGATAGGCAACCGCACCGCTGATCCGGTCGCCGTCCTTCAGCAGGCTCGATACGGTCACTTCCATGAACACGTCGATGCCCTGGTGGACGGCGTGCTGCTGAAGCGTGCGGATCATCTCCAACCCCGTCCTGTCCCCGACGTGCGCCAGCCGGTCGTAGCGGTGGCCACCGAACGGGCGCTGGGATATCCGTCCGTCGCCTGTCCGGTCGAAGAGTGCCCCCCAGCGCTCGAGCTCGTAAACGCGCTCGGGTGCCTCCTGGGCGTGGAGCTGGGCCATGCGCCAGTTATTCAGCATCTTGCCGCCGCGCATCGTGTCGCGGAAGTGGACCTGCCAGTTGTCCTCGGGGTAGATGTTGCCCATCGCCGCCGCAATGCCACCCTCGGCCATAACGGTGTGAGCCTTCCCCAGGAGCGACTTGCAAATGAGCGCCGTTTTCACTCCCTGCGCAGAGGCCTCGATCGCGGCGCGAAGCCCGGCTCCACCGGCGCCAACCACGACGACGTCGTATTCGTGAGTCTCGTACTCAGCCACTCAAAACCCCCACGTGTTCGGGTCGTTTATATGGCCGTTGGCGACGAGGCGGATGTACAGATCCGTGAAGACAATCCAGACGAGACTAAACCAGGCGAAGGCTCGGTGGTTGACGTTCCAGATGGTGACGCGGTCCCAGATGCGCTTGCGTGTTTTCGCGAAGTTGCTGCAGCTGTAGCAATCCAGACCGCCGCCGATGAAATGCCGGAAGGAATGGCATGAAAAGGTGTACATCATCAACAGAAAGGCGTTGACGCAAAGGATGATCGACCCCAACCCGATGCCGATGCCAGTCTCGACGCTCTGGCCATCGATGACGCTCTCCGTGTTGTAGAAGGCGCTCACCGCGCCGAACCAGAGAATCGGGGTGAACAGCAGGGCGCCATACATGAAGAACCGGTGCAGGTTCTGGAGGATAAGCGGCAGCGTGCTCTCGCCCTTATAGCCACCGGGTGGCCGTGCATCTCCTACGGCGCAGGCCGGTGGGCTCAGAAAGTACGACCGATAGTACGCCCGCCGGTAGTAGTAGCACGTGGCTCGGAACCCGACCGGTATCCAGAGGATCAGCAACGCCGGCGAGAACCACCACTGCTCGAATGGCTCAGCCAGCTCGGGCTCGAATACCGGGGATAAGTAGGGTCCGATGGAGTACGCAGATTGGTCAACGAAGGCGCTGATCGTGAGGTACCCGAGGAATATGGTTAGCCCTACCGCGATCAGGGCCGGTTCGAGCCACCACCCATCGGTCCGAAGCGTCTGCAGAAAGCCGAGCTTGTGAGGAGGACTGACCGATCGTGTAGCCTGCGCCATAGTTGAAGTTTATGTTACGCTCTGGTCACATTCAAAACGCTTATTGCTCCGAGGGAACGGCGCCATCATATCAACGGCGTCAATTAGGTTCAACGCAACAAGCGCTGCGATCTCGCGGCCAGGAGCACTCCAATTACCGTCTTGGCATCGTTGAATTCTCCTCGTTCCGCCATCAGGACGGCCGTACTCAGTGGCACCTTTCTCACGACGATGTCCTCGTCATCATCAGCAGAGGCTTCGGCTGGCTGCAACCCTTCGGCCAGGAACACGTGTATGACTTCCGTGCTGATTCCTGGTGACACGTAGAAATCAGCCAGCTTGACGAGCGACTCGGCGTGCATTCCCGTCTCTTCAGCCAACTCCCTCTGCGCGCCGTCCTCGGCAGACTCCCCGGCATCTATCATTCCCGCCGGAATCTCCAGCATCACGCCCTCCGCCGCGAGTCGGTATTGCTCGACCATGATGATGCATCCGTCGTCATCCAGCGGCACGACCGCGGCGACGTCGCCGTGCTCGAGTATCTCCCGCTCCGACGTGCGCCCGTTCCGCAACCTCACCGTGTCCACGCGCAGGTTAGCCTTTCGCCCCTCGTAGATAACGCGGGAGGCCGTGACGGTCTCCTCCGGTAGCGCCTCTCGTTTCGCCACCGTCAGGGAGAGGTAGTGATGCCGTTGAGGTCGAACAGTTCGGGGTGCTCCGAAGCCTGCAGGACTCGCAACCAGTCGAGGCGGTCCGCCAGCATCGCGTAATACTCCTGTGGAGTCGAAAAACGCACGAATCGTGCTTTGTGTGCGCTCCGGCAGACCGAGACAGAGTCCCCGCTCCCCAACGAGCGGTCCACCTGACCGTCAACGCTCACGATCGCGTCCTGATCCGAGCTGACGGTCAGCTCGATGACTGAATCCGGCGGTAGCACGAGGGGCCGAGCTGCGGCCATGTGCGGAGCCACGGGCGTGAGTACGATGTCCTGCGACTCCGGGTGGAGTATCGGGCCCCCGGCCGAGAGCGAGTAGGCCGTGCTCCCGGTACCACTCGCCACGATGATCGCGTCACACTTGTGGATCGCCAGGCGGGAGCCGTCCACTGCGACCTCCACGTACACGGGGCGGCTTAGCGTCTCACGCCCAACGACTACGTCGTTCAGGGCGTGATGAGTGACACCCCAGGACGGAATCTGTGCCTGCAGCATCGTCCGTTCCTCGATCCGGAACCGCCCTGCAAGAACGTCCTCAAGGGAGTCCAGCAACTGTGATGGGCGCACCTCTGCCAGGAACCCCAACCGGCCCATGTTTACACCGAGGATCGGAATCGAGTGCGGGATTATCGTGCGCGCCGCTCGCAGCACAGTCCCATCGCCGCCGAGGCAGATCAGGAGTTCGGTCTCGGGCATGTACTCTTCGAGCCTCGAGTCGTCCCAGTCCGATGTGTGCCATACGCTCTCCACGCCCTTCTGGCCCAGTTCGCGCGCGACTTCGTCGGCGAGGTCGTGAGCGACGGACCACTTCGAGTGGACGAATATCCCGACCTTCTTCACGACGCGCGCTCCATCCCGGGACTTATCCAGAGCAGGAACTCGCGGTTGCCCTCGGCGCCGAGAATCGGAGAACCCATCATGTCCAGCACGCGGAGGCCCTGGGACACGCACCAGGCGACGAAACGGGCGACGACAGTGGAATGCAACGCGGGGTCCGTGACCACCCCGCCCTTCGGTACGTCGCCGCGCTCGGCCTCGAACTGCGGCTTTAGCAGGGCGACGATCTCGCCCCGGCCCGAAAGGGCGTTCACCGCCGTGGGCAACACTTTCCGAATGGAGATGAAGGACACGTCGATCACGGCGATATCCACGGTCTCCGGCAGGTCCAGCGGCTCGCGGGCGTTGACGCCTTCCATCACGACAACGCGTGGATCAGTCCGAAGCCGATAGTCGATCTGGTTGTGGCCCACGTCCACCGCGTACACGCGCGCAGCGCCATTCTGAAGTAGGCAGTCGGTAAAGCCCCCTGTCGAAGCGCCGATATCGAGGGCAACGCGTCCTTTCGCGTCGATCCCAAACCTGTCGAGGGCCGCCGCCAACTTCTCGCCGCCGCGGCTGACGAATCGCGACTTCTGGAGAACCTCAAGTTCCGCACCTTCGCTGACCAGAACACCTGGCTTCAACGCTCGCGTTGATCCAACGTTCACTTGTCCGGCCATGACGAGGGCCTGGGCCTTCTCACGGCTCTCCGCCAGCCCCCTGTCCACGAGAAGCACATCGAGGCGATTCTTGCCCGCAGGCTGCCTGGTCATTGTGAGCATCAGGATAGCACGCAGACGATGGGATTCGATTGAAATGGTGGGCGGTGCAGGATTTGAACCTGCGACCTCTTCGGTGTGAACGAAGCGCTCTTCCGCTGAGCTAACCGCCCCTGGAGTTGAAAGCTGGGAGTTGAAAGTTGGGAGTGTGGCCCATGAATTGTATGGGTGGGTCGCGGAGGGCGTCAACGCGGCTCGCGCCTATCCCTTCTGCCGTGGTTCTGCATAGACTGGCCGTATGCAACCCGAGATGTCGAGGCAGCTTGCCGGCCTGTTGAAGCTGCTGGAACTGGAGCAGCTGGACCTGGATATGTTTCTGGCCAGCCCTGGAAAAGGTGACGGGAGGCTGTTCGGCGGGCTCGTTGCGGCCCAGTGCGTTATCGCGGCCTACCGCACGGTCGAGGAAGGGGCGTTGCACTCGCTGCACGCGTACTTCGTGCGGCCGGGCAACCATGGGACACCGATCCGCTACGTCGTGGACCGGATCAGAGACGGGCGCACGTTCACGACGCGGGACGTTGTTGCATATCAGTCGGGGGAGGCGATCTTCCAGATGTCCTGCAGCTTCATGAAGCAGGAGCAGGGGGTCTCGCGGCAGTTGCCCGCGCCGGAGGCGCCCGGCCCGGAGGGGTTGCCCTCGTGGGACATGGTGCGGCCTGATGGGCCGATGAAGGACATGATGAAGCGCTGGCGGCGCGAGCGCCCAGTAGAGATCCTTTCGTGCGAGCCGATCGGCGTGCGCCGGGAGGGCGACACTGCCGAGAGGCGGACCTGGATCCGTCCCCGCGGTGCGCTCCCCGAAGATCCTTCCATCCACGCCGCCGTCCTGGCCTACGCTTCAGACATGGCTTTCCTCAGTACCGCGCGTTACTCCCACGGGCTGGATGAGCACTGGGGGCCCGGTCTCAACGCCAGCCTGGACCACGCAATGTGGTTCCATCACGCGCCGAGGTTCGATGGGTGGCTGCTCTACACGAGCATCAGCCCGATAACGCACGCGGCGCGCGCACTAATCCACGGGGCGATGTATCTAGAGGACGGCACGCACGTGGTGTCCGTGGCGCAGGAAGGACTGGTCAGGACGCCGCGGGAGGACGCACCCGGAAGTCAGGACAAATCCTGACCCTCGGTTATTCCGGTTAGCCGCTGGGAATGTATGCGGCGACGTGCCGAAGAACGTCCTGGATCGAAATTAGGAGCGTCGTTCCGTCGTCAGCGACGAAGGGAATGTGGCGGAAGCCACCCACGGACATCTTGTGGAGCGCCACGGCCAAACTGTCCTCTTCGCGCAGAATCACCGGGTCCGGCGTCATGATGTCCTGCACAGCGAGCGCCATCAGGTCACGGTCCGGACCCGCCGCCTTGAGCAGTACGTCTCGCTCTGTGAGGATACCGACGATCCTCTTGCCTTCGTCCCTCACCAGTACGCACTCCACCTCCTCGTCACGCATGAAGTGAACGGCCACGGCGACTGGATCGCCGGGGTTCACGCTGAGCGCTACAGGCGCGCCCATCTCCTGAAGTGTGCCGTTAACGAGCTGATCATCCAGCAGGTTTTCCGTGTTGGGCAACTTCAGGTTGGCAATGTCGGCGCCGCAGTTCTGGCAGAGCTCGGCGCCCTCGATGTTCTCGGTACCGCAGTCCGGACAGACGGTCATTCCACGGGGCGAGGCTACTCCACTTCCCACGTATCACCTTCCATCATCAGGGTACGCAGGTCCCCTTCTCCCAATCGCTCAGTCTCTTGTGCGATCTGGTCTGCCATCAGCGTCTCGAACGTCGGCCGCTCCACCGCTCGGAACACGCCCAGCGGCTCAGGAAGTTGTGGCCAGTGCATCCGGCTCAGGATAAACGCCATCGCAGGGTCCGGGTCCGTCTCATCGTGGATGAGCAGGTCAGCCTCGGTGACACCATTGCCCAGGTCCACGATCTCCGGCGTCATTCCGTTCATCCGGATCCCCTTCTCGCGCTCCGCGCCGTAGACCAGGGGCTTGCGGTGTTCCAGCATCAGCATCCGGTCAGGCCGTACGGACTTCTCCGCGAACTCGCTGTAGGCGCCATCATTGAAAACGTTGCAGTTCTGGTAAACCTCGACGAATGACGTGCCTTTGTGCTTCACAGCCCGCTCCAGTGTCGAGATCAGGTGATGCTGGTCGATGTCCAACGACCTTGCAACGAACGACGCCTCGGCTCCGATCGTGACGCTGAGGGGGTTCACGGGGTAATCGATTGCCCCATACGGCGAACTCTTGGTTCGCTTCCCAAACTCCGAGGTCGGAGAGTACTGACCCTTTGTCAGCCCGTAGATCCGGTTGTTGAAGAGAACCACGACGAGATCCACGTTGCGCCTCATCAGGTGCAGCAGATGGTTCCCGCCGATGCTCAACCCGTCGCCGTCGCCCGTGATGACCCACACCTGCAGGTCCGGACGGGATGCCTTGAGCCCTGTCGCGATCGTCGGGGCGCGGCCGTGGATGCTGTGGAAGCCGTACGTGTTCATGTAGTACGGGAGCCGGCTTGAGCACCCAATCCCGGATATGAAGACGATTTTCTCGCGCTCGATCCCCAGGTCCGGCATCAGCTTCTGTGTCTGGGCGAGGATCGAATAGTCCCCGCAGCCCGGGCACCACCGCACTTCCTGGTCCGATACGAAGTCCTTGCGCTGCAGCGGGATCACGCCGTCTTCTTTGGATGCGACCGTCATTTCGCTCCTACCTTGCTCCCAACCATCTGGTAAATCTTCTCTTCGATATCCCTGATCATCATCGGCCGTCCCGTGATGCGGTTGAGACTCACGGCATCCACGAGGAACTGGGCCCGGATGAGCATGGACAGCTGGCCGAGGTTGAGTTCCGGAATCAGAACCTTGTCGAAGTTGCCGATCACCTCGCCGAGATTCTTCGGGAACGGGTTCAGGTGCCTCAGGTGAGCATGAGACACGGACAGGCCCTTCGCCTGCGCCCTTTGCACTGCGGTCAGGATCGCGCCGTGGGTGCTACCCCATCCCAGCACCAGAAGCTCGCCTTTTTCCGGGCCTGCCACCTGCAACTCCGGGATGTCGTCCGCGATTCGAGCTACCTTCTCCGCCCGGAAGCGGGTCATCAGCTCGTGGTTGTCGCCGTCATAATTGACGTTGCCGGTGATGTCCGCCTTCTCCAACCCGCCGATCCTGTGCTCCAACCCCGGCGTTCCCGGCACGGCCCACGGCCTGGCCAGCGTCTTTTCGTCGCGCTTGTAGGGCGCGAACCCATCAGGCTTGGACGCGAACGTGACCTCGATGCGCGGCAAGTCGTCCACTTCCGGCACCAGCCATGGTTCAGCGCCGCTGCCGAGGTATCCGTCCGAGAGGAAGATCGTCGGTGTCATGTGTCGGACTGCGATGCGGAACGCCTCGATTGCGTAGATGAAGCACTCGGCAGGCGTCGCCGGCGCCACGACCGCCACAGGACATTCGCCGTTCCTGCCAAACATCGCCTGCAGTAAGTCTGCCTGGTCCGTCTTCGTCGGCATCCCGGTGCTCGGCCCGGACCGCTGGATCATGGCGACGACTATCGGGAGTTCCACCATCACGGCCAGTCCAAGGGCCTCGCTTTTCAGTGCGAGACCAGGTCCGCTGGTGCCAGTCAGCCCTAGCGCCCCGCCGAACGCCGCCCCGATCGCGGAACCAATCGCAGCGATCTCGTCTTCCGCCTGGAACGTCCGGACGCCGAAGTTCTTGAATCGCGCGAGTTCGTGGAGGATGTCGCTGGCTGGAGTGATCGGGTAGCTGCCATAGAACAGCGGCAATCCCGAGAGTTTAGACGCGGCGAGGAAGCCCAGCGCCGTCGCCTCGTTGCCGGTGATATTTCGGTACTTGCCGGGGCGGAGCTGTGCGGGCGGCACCCGGTAATGAACGGGGAACAGCTCCGCGGTCTCGCCGAAGTTGTAGCCCGCCTTCATCGTCGTGATGTTCGCGTCGCGTACTTCGGGGTTCCGGGCGAACTTCTCGCTGAACCAACGTATCGTTGAGTCCATCGGCCGCTCGTAGAGCCAGAACATGAGGCCGAGAGCGAACGAGTTCTTCGACCGGTCGATCTGCTTGGTGTTGAGGCCACTATCTTTGAGCGCCCTCGCGTTCATGCTCGTGACGGGCACCTTGACCACCCGGTAGGCGTCCAGCGAGCCGTCGTCCAAGGGGTTCATGGGGTAAAGGGCCTTGCGCAGGTTGCCATCGGTGAACTCGTCGGTGTTGACGATGAGAGTGCCGCCTCGGGGCAGGTCGGCGATGTGCGCCTTGAGGGCCGCCGGGTTCATCGCGACAAGGACATCCGGCTCGTCGCCGGGGGTGTGAATGTCGTAGCTGGAAAAGCTGACCTGGAAGGCGCTGACACCCGGGATCGACCCCGCCGGCGCCCTGATCTCCGCCGGGAAGTCGGGCACCGTGCTAACGTCGTTGCCGAAGACGGCGGAGGTGTTCGTGAACTGCAATCCCGCGAGTTGCATCCCGTCGCCGGAGTCCCCGGCGAACCGGATCGTGACGCGGTCCAGCTCTTCGACAGCCGCCTTCGCGGTGCCTGTGCTCTTCTCCGCCTCAGTCGCCATGGTTCCCCCTGGCCCCCTTAGCCGCCGTCACGTTGCGCCATCTTCTGGTGAGGCCTGGGTGGCAGGTTCAGGACGTGCTGCGGGAAGGACTCCGCGATGAGGGTGATTACGTCCTTGATACTGACGATGCCGCTCGCCTGACCGTCAGCGTTAACGACGGGCACGTGGCGGAAGTTCATCTCGTTCATGATCTTCACAGCGTCGCCCACGCTCTTTTCAGGGCCAAGCGTAACGGGATTACGGGTCATAAACTTCTCGACGGGCTCGGTGAACGGTACGTTACGAGCGACGACCTTCAGGAGGATGTCCCGCTCGGTGATAATGCCGGTCAAACGGTCGCCTTCCGTGACCAGGACGCACCCTACTTTGTGCTTGCGGATCTTCTGGATGAGGTCAGTTACGGGAGCGTCGATGTTCACCGTGACCGGGTCTGTTAGAGCAGCGAGGGTGCCGATCTTCTCAGTCAGCACGGAAGGTCCCGGGGGGATCGGAGGGGGTCGGGGTGTACGAAACAGGCCCGGAGGGTGACGCCGGACTCTAATCGTGGAGCCAGTAGCTCAACCAACATTACGTCTATCGCCAGTATAACGCACACATGGCGGCGATAAGTTACCGGTCAAGACGGGAACCGCAGCCAAGAAGAACCTGGAACCTGGGGCCATGGACTCGTGCTGAACGTCGTGTTGGGATGGTTGATTGTTTCTTACGTCGGCGCTCGCGGTGGTTGATTGATGTTCATCGCGCGATTTTTTTCTCGCCCGATTTCGGCGCGATCCGTGTTAGCCATGGAGGGCCGAATCGTCATCCTGGTTTGATTGAGCCTGATTCACCGTGTAGCGATGCTGGATTCAATCTGGCGACCCGGCCATCTGAGGGATCGGCTGGCAATCGCTTACGTTCGATCACTCTCCGAGTGTACAACGGCGGTCCTTGCTAATTGAGTGACTGGTGACACATGTACGGTGAGGTTGTCCGACAGGGGCGTCAAGTGCTATTATTTCCATCGTAATAAGCGCTCGTTTGGAGTGGGGTGGACCCACTTTTTTTTGACTCTTGTTCAGGCCGTCTGGACAGGGGGCGGGCGCGAGGAGGTCGGTGACGGCGTGAAGAGCGAGTTCATGATCGCCATAACGCAATTGGCGGCAGAGAAGAATCTGCCGCAAGAGGTCGTGCTCGAAGCGATGGAGGCGGCCCTCGTATCCGCATACAAGAAATCAGCCGAGATTGAAGGCAACCTAGCGGTCAAAATCGACCGCGAGACCGGCGAGCACCGGGTGTTCCAGGAATGGACGGTCGTGCAGGAGGTGGAGGACCCGGAGATCGAGATCGCGATCCAGGACGCGCGCAAGCGGCGCCCGGACGCCCAGATCGATGAAGCCGTGCTGGAAGAGATCAAGCCCCCGGCGGCAGCAGGGCGCATCGCCGCCCAGACCGCGAAACAGGTTGTCCTGCAGCGTCTGCGGGAAGCCGAGCGGGAGATGGTGTTCGAGGAGTTCTCTAACCGGGAAGGGGATATCGTCTCGGGCCTGGTCCAGCGGATCGAGCCCAAGCACATCGTCGTGGACCTGGGCAAGACCGAGGGCATCTTCCCAATCACGGAGCAGGTGCGCGGCGAGCATTACCGCGGCGGCCAACGCCTCAAGTTCTACCTGCTCGAAGTGCTGCGCTCCATTCGCGGGCCGCAGCTAATCCTGTCGCGAACACACAAGAACCTCCTACGACGGTTGTTCGAGCTCGAGGTCCCGGAGATCTTCCGGGGCGTCGTCGAGATCAAATCGATTGCCCGCGAAGCCGGGCACCGCAGCAAAGTAGCGGTCGCCGCTCGCCAGGAAGGTATCGACCCCGTCGGCTCTTGCGTTGGGCTGCGGGGAATCCGCATCCAGAACATCGTCAACGAGCTGAACGGCGAGCGCATCGACGTCATCCAGTGGGACGCGGAGCCGGCGAAGTTCGTCGCGAACGCCCTCAGCCCGGCGCAAGTCATCACTGTGCAGCCGGACGAGGAGGCGAACACAGCCTCCGTGATTGTGCCGGACAAGCAGCTTTCGCTAGCTATCGGCAAGGAGGGGCAGAACGCCCGTCTCGCCGCGAAGCTCACAGGCTGGCGGATAGACATCAAGCCCGAATCGTCGATGGGCGAAATCCTGGCGTCCCTTCCGCCTTCTGTCATTGCACCCAAGCCGGCCCCAGCCACCGATGGCGAGGCCGCAGAACGCATTGCCGAAGTCGCGGAGCCGTGGGAAGACGCGGTATCGCCGCCCGACGCACAGCCTGAACCCGTGGGAGTTGCTGCCGGAGAGCCGGGGCCTGACGGGCTGCGGTTCGCCGAGGACATGGCAACCGTCACCACCACCGAGCCCTCCCGCAAGGCCAAGAAGGGCAAGAAGGGGGACCGCGGCAGTACGGACGAAGAGAAGGCCGTAAAGTCGCCGAAGAAGTCGCGGCGCTACACGGTGGTTGAAGAGGACGAGGATTTCGCGGAACTGCTCGAAGAATACGGGAACTGGGAGGAGGAGTAGGTGGCGAAGACAGGACCTCGAACGCGGCCTCTGCCGCGCCGCACCTGCGTGTCCTGCGGCTCCAACTCCAACAAGCGAGAGTTGATCCGCATTGTCCGTTCGGCCGCGGGAAGCATAGAGGCGGATCCGACGGGCAAGAAACCCGGCCGGGGCGCGTACGTCTGCGGCGAAGCCGGCTGCTGGGAACTCGCCATCAAGAAGGGGCGCCTTGAGCGCTCGCTGAAAGCCCCTCTATCCGCAGGGGACGCTGAGGCCCTGTCTGCTTATGCGGAGTCCTTGAAGGGAGTCCACTCATGACCCAGGCAGGCAGCACAGAAGCCAGCCGCGTCGTCACTCTGCCCCGAGCTATCACCGTCCGTGAACTGGGCGAGGCCCTCGGCGCTACCAGTATTGACGTCATCAAGGAACTGATGAAGCGTGGCGTAATGGCCGCGATCAACCAGACAGTGGACTACGAAGTCGCCGCGGAAGTCGCGCAGGCCCTGGGCTTCGAGGCCTCTCCGGCGGAAGCGGCGGCTGAAGAACACGGCGAGGCGGACGTGGTGACGGAGAAGGAAGACGAGGACGCCGACCTTCAGCCGCGGCCTGCTGTCGTGACCGTAATGGGCCACGTTGACCACGGCAAGACGAGCTTGCTCGACGCCATCCGCAAGACCAACGTCACGGCCGGCGAAGTCGGAGCGATCACGCAGCACATCGGCGCCTACCAGGTGGATGACAACGGCCACAAGATCACGTTCATCGACACGCCGGGCCACGAGGCCTTTACGGCGCTGCGCGCTCGCGGCGCGAGCGTCACGGACATCGCGATCCTCGTCGTCGCAGCCGACGACGGCGTGATGCCACAAACGATCGAGGCGATCGACCACGCGCGGGCGGCCAAGGTGCCGATCATCGTCGCGATCAACAAGATCGACCTGCCCGCCGCGGACGCCAACAAGGTGAAGCAGGAACTGACCCAGCACAACGTCGTGATCGAGGAATTCGGCGGCGACGTTATCGCCATCCCCGTCTCCGCGAAGACCGGCGATGGGTTGGACAGCCTGCTGGAGCACATCAACCTCGTGGCTGAGGTAGCGGAGCTGAAGGCAAACCCGGACCGTCCGGCCGAGGGCACCGTGGTCGAGTCTGAAAAGGACCCGAACCGCGGCCCGATGGCAACTCTTATCGTCCAGCGAGGGACGTTGCGGGTGGGCGAGACGATCGTGGCGGGGGCCAGCTCCGGCCGGGTCAAGGCGATGTTCGACCACCTCGGTAAGAAGGTGACGGAGGCCGGCCCATCAACTCCGGTCGAGGTCATGGGCCTCGGCACCGTTCCCCGCGCGGGGGACACGTTCGCCGTGTTCGCGGATGAACGCGAAGCGAGGGACCTGGCAGAGGACCGGCAGCACGACGCCAATGAATCGGGCCGCACCCTGTCGCTGGAGGCCATGTCAGGCGATATTGCCGCCGGCCGTATCAGTGACCTCAACATCATCATCAAGGGCGACACGCACGGGTCCGTTGAAGCGATCAATACTTCACTGCTCAAGCTCGGCGCGGAGGATGTTCGCGTCAACGTGATTCACACGGGCGCTGGCAACATCACTGAGTCGGACGTCATGCTGGCGACGGCCTCACGGGCCATCGTCATCGGCTTCAACGTCAAGGTGGACCCCGGCGCAAAGCGAGTGGCTGAGACGGAGCGGATCGACATCCGCAATTACCAGATCATCTACGAACTGATCGAGGACGTGGAAAAGGCGGTCAAGGGGTTGATGCAGCCGGTCATCGTCGAGGTGATCGACGGGCACGCCGAGGTGCGAGCCGTCTTCCGCGTACGGGGCGGCCGGATCGCCGGCTGCATGGTGACGGACGGTGCAATCCGAAGAAACTCACTGGCGCGCGTGCTGCGAGGAGGCGAAATGATTCATGAGAGTCGGGTCTCCAGCTTGAAGCGGTTCCAGGAAGACGTCAGGGAAGTGGCGAACGGGCTTGAGTGCGGTATCGGCACCGAGCGTTTCGAAGCTTTCGAAGAAGGTGACGTCATCGAAGCTTTCCACGTCGAAGAGCGCGGATAGCGCGCCAACCCGACCACCACGCATGATCTCATCCGAACGGATTCGCCATGAGCCGCCGCATCAAACGCCTGAACGTCCTCATCCAGACTGAGCTGGCGGAGCTTATCCAGGACGTTAAAGACCCCCGTCTGGCGGACATCGTCAGCATCACCCACGCCGACGTCTCGCCAGACCTTGAGACCGCGCAGGTCAACATCAGTGTCTTCGGAAGCGCAGAGGAGAAGAAGGACTCAATCGAGGCCCTCTCACACGCCGCGCCCTACCTCAAGCGGGAGTTGCTCAAGCGGTTGCACATCAAGAAAGTCCCCACGCTGCACTTCGTCCTCGACGAATCGATAGAAGAAGCAGCGCACATCCTCGAAGTGATGCGCAAACTGAGCGACCAGACCGCGTCCTGAGCCGCGCATGTCCGGCATCCTCAACATCAACAAGCCAGTGGGACCGACGTCGTTCGATATTGTGCGGACGGTCCGCCAGGGCACAGGGGAGAAGCGGGTCGGTCACGGTGGCACGCTGGACCCGGCCGCGAGCGGCGTGCTGGTGGTGCTGCTGGGCCAGGCGGTGCGTGTTTCCGAGTACCTGATGGACCTGCCCAAGACCTACCGGGCACAGATCCGCCTTGGCGTGACGACGACGACTTACGACGCTGAAGGGGAAGTGACGTCCAGTTGTGATCCAGGGGTCAGCAGGGAGGAGGTCGAGGATGCGTTTCGCCACTTCGTCGGCGATATCTCGCAGGTTCCGCCTACACACAGTGCGGTGAAGGTGGGTGGCAAACGGGCCTACGCACTGGCGCGCAAGGGCGAGGCGCCGGAGCTCAAAGCTCGTACCGTGAGTGTCTACCGAATCGAGCTGCTGCAGTTTGATTCGCAGGAACTCGAGATCGAAGTCGAGTGCGGCCGCGGAACCTACATCAGAAGCCTGGCTCACGACCTGGGCCAGGCGCTGGGCTGCGGCGCGCACCTCTCAGGCCTTACGCGGACGAGGATCGGGCCTTTCGCCATCGAGGATGCGCTGACCATGGACGAACTGGAGGCCCGCATTGTCGACGGCACCTGGGCTGATCAACTGGCCAATCCGGACGCCGCCCTCCTTTCATTACCGAGCATGACGGTGAGTCCGGAGGAAGAAGGGCGATTGCGTCACGGGCAGGCGATCGCAGCCAGCCTGGAACCGGGAACTATCGGCTGTGAGGCACGAGCGTATTCAGACAGCGGATCGTTCGTCGGCATTGTGGTCAATGATGCGAGTGACGGGACCTGGAGGCCGCGCAAGATCTTTCAAGAGGTGGTCGGCGTAGCTAATTAACGAAGTTTTCGTTAGCATGACCGCCATGGGTACATCAACAGAGAGTTCATCAGCACGTATCATCAGGAGGTTTGGCGGTCAAACGGCCCTCGCCAATCTGCTCGGCAAACGCCAGAGCACAATCGAGCACTGGGCCAAAACAGGTAGAATCCCATCTCAGTGGCATCAGCCCCTGATGTCTTTGGCCCGCCAGGAGGGAGTGATTTTGGAACCACGTGATTTCGTCAGCACCGAGCCACGCAGAGTCGAGCCCGCGACCGGGAAGCTAGGCATACTGCTGGTTGGACTGGGAGCAGTCGCATCTACGTTCATCGCGGGGGTGATCGACGCTCGGCGTGGCACAGCCCAGCCCATCGGCTCGCTCTCGCAGATGGGTACCGTGCGGTTGGGCAAGCGCGCCGAGCAGAACAAGCCGCTAATCAAGGATTTCGTCCCGCTGGCAAGTTTGGACGACCTGTGCTTCGGCGCGTGGGACCCGATTCCCGACAACGCCTACGAGTCCGCGCTCAAGTGCGGCGTCCTGGACCGCCACCAGCACATCGAGCCGATCGCCGACGAGTTGAAGGCGATCGCGCCCATGCGGGCCGTGTTCGACGACTACTACGTAAAGCGACTGCAAGGATCGCACGTCAAAGCGACGGGGACGAAGCTGGAGGCGGCCGAAGCGCTGCGGCAGGATATCCGCGACTTCAAGTCGCGGAACGAGTGCGACCGGTTGGTTATGGTGTGGTGCGGCTCCACCGAAATCTTCATGGAAGCCGGGGAGACCCATAGCAACCTGGAGAATCTGGAAGCCGCGATGCAGTCGAACGACATCTCGATCGCTCCCTCGATGATCTACGCGTACGCGGCCCTGATGGAAGGCGTGCCGTTCGCCAACGGCGCGCCGAACCTGACGGTCGACATCCCGGCGTTGGTGACGCTCGCGAACGAACGCGGCATCCCCGTCTGCGGCAAGGACTTCAAGACGGGCCAGACGATGATCAAGACCGTACTCGCGCCCATGATTAAGGCCCGCATGCTGGGCGTGGCCGGGTGGTACTCCACCAACATCCTGGGTAACCGCGATGGTGAGATCCTGGACGATCCGGAAAGCTTCAAGACGAAGGAGGAGTCGAAGTTGGGGGTCCTGGAGTATGTCCTGCAGCCTGAACTTTACCCTGAGCTATATGGCGACATCTTCCACAAGGTCCGGATCAACTACTACCCACCGCGCGGCGACAACAAGGAGGGCTGGGACAACATCGACATCTTCGGCTGGCTCGGCTATCCGATGCAGTTGAAGATCGACTTTTTGTGCCGGGACTCGATCCTCGCTGCGCCTTTGGTGCTGGACCTGGCACTCTTCATGGACCTTGCCCAACGGGCGGGAATGGGCGGCATCCAGGAGTGGCTGTCGTTTTACTTCAAAAGCCCTCAGCACATGCCGTCTGTCTACCCCGAGCACGACTTGTTCATCCAGCACAAGAAGCTCAAGAACACCCTGCGCTGGCTGATGGGTGAGGACCAGATCACACACCTCGGCGAGGAGTATCTCAGCGCCGAATTCGTGTCCGACTGAAGTGGCGGGGCCAGAATCTTATACTCTAATCAACCTTGCTGAAGTACCTGGTCTTCTGGTTCGTCTTTCGCGTGCTGGGGTGGCTACCGCTTTCTGCTCTCTACTGGATCGCCGATGTCGCTGCGGCAATCGGCTACCGTTTGGCTCCGCGATCGCGCGAGTCAGTCCTCGACAACCTCCGCCACGCGATGCCGGACGCGAGCGACTCGGCCCTCGCCGACGCCGCCAAGGCGGTCTTCCGGAGCGTCGCCTACTATTACGCCGACCTGGCGCACCTCCCGCATATGAACGTGCAGCGATTCCATGACGAGCGTCTGATCCACCACGGCGTTGATGAGCGGATGCGGCCGGTGCTGGCATCGGGGCGTGGCGCGGTGATGCTGAGCGCGCACTTCGGAAACCCTGAGCTGGTCACGCAAGCGATGGCCGTTTTGGGCATCCCCGTCCTTGCTGTAACGGAACGGGTGGAACCGGAGAGGCTGGCGGAGCTGCTGGAATCGGTTCGATCCAGTCACGGGCTGGAGTTCAGGCCTGTTGGCGTGGGCGCCGCCAAGCGGGTCATCCAGATGCTGAAGTCCCGGGGCTCGGTCGCCCTGATGGGCGACCGGGATATCGAGGGGCCGCGGATGATGCTCCCGTTCTTCGGGGTGGAGACGTGGATGCCGACGGGGCCGGTGGAGGTGGGTCTGCGAACCGGGGCGGCGATCTTCCCCTCGTTTTGTGTGCGGCGGGAGCGCTACAAGATCGAAGCGTTCCTGGAGGACGAGATCGTCATCGAACGCACGGACGACCTGCAGGCGGACGTGCGCGTGGTGATGCTGAAGTACATCGAACGGTTGGAGTGGTGGATCCGGAAGGAACCGGGCGAGTGGGCGGTCTTCGAGCGAATCTGGGAGACAGACGAACCAGCGCCGGTGGTAGGCGAAGTGGAAGAGGTGACGGCCTGATGGGTAAGGCGGACCTGCACATCCACACCTCGGCCAGCGATGGGATGTTCTCAGCGGCAGAGCTTCTCAGCCACGTTGAAGACCGGACAGATCTCGACGTCATTGCCGTTACCGAGCACGACGACTTGCGAAGTTCATTGGGCGCGCGCGAGCTGTGGGCCCGGGGCAATTATCGCTTCGAGGTGGTGACCGGCGTAGAGGTGACGACCATCGAGGGCCACCTCCTGGCCCTGTTCATCGAGGAGCCAGTGCCCAGCCTGAGGCCACTATTGGACACTTTGGAAGCGGTTAAGAGGCAAGGCGGCGTGTGCCTTGCGCCGCACCCGTTCACGTGGTTGGCGCGGGGACTGAGCGAGCGTGATATCCGGCGAGCGAGGGACTATGGCCTCGACGGGATCGAGGTGATGAACACGACGCCGGCCGGCAGGCGTGGACAAGGACGCGGCCGGAAGGTCACCCGCGAGCTCAGCCTTGCTGAGGCAGGTGGCAGCGACGCTCATTACCTTTCCGCGATCGGGACGGGTCACACGGAGTTCCCCGGGACCACCTCGGCAGAACTGAGATCGGCGATCTCCGAAAGAGCGACTGTGGGCGTGACGGGCGTTCATCCTTCGGTCGCACAGCTTGGCGTCGCGAGCGTCGTCAGGCAGACCTATCGAGGCATTATGTCGACTCCTCGCGCTGTTGGCTGGGGTCCGACTGCCTGGAGCTTCGTCCGGCGTATAGTGACTGTGCGATGAGGATTGCGCTCGTCTCGCCATATGACTGGTCAGTTCCGGGCGGGGTAAACCGCCACGTGACGAACCTGGCGTCCAACTACATGAGGCGGGGAAATGACGTGCGGGTGGTTGCGCCCTCGTCCCGCCGCCTACGAAGTCAGCCGGACTGGTTGGAGGTTATCGGGCACGCGGGGATCGGCCTGCCCGCGAGCGGCTCGGTGGCCAATGTAACGCTCTCCCATGACCTCGGACCACGTGTGAAGCGATACCTCGAGCGCGAATCCTTTGACGTCGTCCACGTCCACGAGCCGTTCCAGCCGCTCCTCCCGTTTCAGTTCGTCCGATATTCGGATGCCCCGGTCGTCGCCACGTTCCACGCCGCCCGTGACTCGGGTAGCCGGGTGTACGCCTACGCGCATAACGTGATAAAGCCGTGGTGGCCGAATATCGAGGGTCGAATCGCCCACTCGCGGGCTTCCCTCAAACTCATCGGCAAGTACTTCGCGGGACGATACCGGATCATTCCGAGCGGCATCGACTACCCCTTCTTCGCTGCTGAGGTGCCGCCGATTCCATCTCTGATGGACGACAAGCGGAACATCCTGTTCGTCGGACGCCAGGAGCCGCGCAAGGGACTGCCGTACCTGCTCGAGGCGTTCGCAGCGTTGAAGAAGCAGGAACCGAGAACACGTTTGATCGTGGTCGGGCCGGACGGAGGTCTTCGCACCGCGTGCCTTCGGTACATTCAGCAGAACGGCGTGGAAGACGTGATCTTCACGGACTATGTCCCGACAGAAGACCTCCCTCGCTACTACCGCAGTGCCGACATCTTCTGCGCCCCGAACACGGGCCACGAAAGTCTCGGGCTGATCATCCTCGAAGCGATGGCCGCAGGGCTGCCGATCGTGGCTACACGGATACAGGGGTTCCAGGACGTGCTTGCTGAAGGGGTGCAAGGATTGATGGCAAGGCCACGCGATAGCGTGGGCATGGCGGAGGCGCTGGGCATCCTGCTGAAGGACGCGGCGATGCGGGAGGAGATGGGTAAGGCCGGCTCACGGCACGCTCAGAAGTACTCCTGGCAGGAGATGTCCGGGAAAGTGTTGGACTACTACGGCGACGTCGTCGCCGGAGCCGCTGCCTGATGCGGCTGGGGTTGCCCCGCTCGGCGCCGAAATGGATTACGGAGCCGGTAATCCGGCCGCTGGCCAGCCTGGGCGTGACGCCCAACATGCTCACAGTGCTGGGCGTCATTGGGAACGGTGCCGCTGCCTACCTGGCGTCCGAGGGAGAGTTTATCTGGGCGGGCATTCTCGTGCTGCTGTTCAGCGCCATGGACATGTTCGACGGGGCGTTGGCGCGCGCGACGGGACAGGCGACGCCCTTCGGCGCCGTGTTCGACGCGACGCTAGACCGAGTCTCCGAGGCGTTGGTGCTATTCGGACTCCTCGTTTATTTCAGCGACCGGGGGGAGCAGACGGAAACGCTGCTGATATTCGTCGCGATCGTTGGCTCGATCCTTGTCAGCTACGTACGGGCACGAGGTGAATTGATCGGTCTGGCCATGCGAGACGGGATGTTTACGCGGTTCGAGCGAGTGGCTGTTATCGGCATCGCCCTGATAGTGGCCGGGGTTGCGGACGACGATGTGGTTCTCACGTGGGCACTATGGGCGCTGGCCGTGCTCGCAACCTTCACCGCGGTGCAACGGCTTGCTATGGTGTGGAAGCAATCGAAGGACCTTCCGAGCGCCAAGTGACAGACGACCACACGATTCTCATCAAGAAACTCAATCCGCGGGCACGTACGCCCGAGCGCGCCACCGAAGGCGCCACGGGATACGACCTGTACGCCTGCCTGGAGGAAGACCTCCATGTAGGCCCCGAGCCTGTGCGCGTGCCAGCCGGAATCGCGCTGGACACGCCGATCGGGCTCGACGTGCAGATTCGGCCGAGGTCGGGGCTTTCGGCAAAGGGCGTGATGGTGACCCTGGGGACGATCGATGCGGACTACCGGGGGGAGTTGCAGGTGACGATGTACACGCTGCCCCACCGCGAACCCCACGTTGTCCGCGACGGTGACCGGATCGCGCAGCTCGTGATAAGCCGCGTCGAACAGGTGGCTCTGCGGGAGGCCGAGGAGCTGTCGCTCAGCGAGCGTGGCGCCGGCGGCCACGGCTCGACGGGCCGTTAAGAAGGGACGGACAGAGGCGAAAGCGCGCGAAGGGCGCTTGTTACCTTCTTCATCTCTCGCGATGAGTTCCCGCCTGTTTCGACGGCAATCAGTCGCTCCTCGGCGATCTCACTCGGCCGTTGAAATCGCCGCTTCTGCTGAATGTAGGTGTTCCAGCGTGCGTCCGAAACACCACCCCCGTCCTGCTCACGCTGGCTCATCCGGCGCCGAATTGCGTTCGGGCTTGCCTCCACAAGGATGCAGGCGAACTGGGCGCCGGTCTCCCTGGCAAGCCGCGCGGCCGTCTTGCGGTCCCCCCGACGCAGGAAAGTCGCGTCGAGGATGACCGAACGGCCATTAATTAGAAGTTCGCGCGCCTCGTCGAACATGGCCCGGTACGTGCGCGCAGACATATCGGGGGAGTAGATGCCCGCCCGATACTCATCGATGGCCGATCCGTCCGGTGCGATTCCAGCAAGCCTCTTGCGTGTAACGTCAGACGAGATGACCCGAGCGTTCAACGCCCCCGAAAGATCGTTGGCGACAGTTGACTTCCCTGAGGCTGACAAACCGCAAGTGATCAAGAGCAAGGCCGGCGGCAGTGACGAGGCATAATCGACAGCCAGATCGTAATAGCGTCGCGCGCGCTCCGCGGCCGCCTTCTTGTCCCTCTCCGGCACCTCTGGCAGGCCGAGGAGAAAGCTCTCCACCTTGCCGCGCACGCAAGCGTTGTAGCAGGCGTAGTAGGGAAGCACCTCCTCCAGGTCGGGATCATCGGCCAGTTGTTGATACCGCTCTGTGAAAGCTTCTGCAAGGTTGGGATGGCCCCGGAACTCCAGGTCCATCTTCAGGAAACTGACATCGCGTGCAATATCGACGAGCATGATGCGTCGGTTGAACTCGACGCAATCGAGGATGCAGACGCAGTCGGCCGAGATTTCGTCGCACATGAACGAGACCGCATCCGACCGCAGGTCCGAGTGGCAGTGGCGGATGCGCAGTTCGTCGACCCTGCGCTGCATAACTTCTGCCTTGCGGGCGTAAAAGGTGTCGAGGTAAGCGCGAAGGATCGCGTCCTGCTCTGGAGTGATTGTTCGTCCGATGAAAGGCTGCCATTGGTCAACATTCTCAGCGCAGTTGTACCGAATGGCCCAATTGCCGTATCGGGCGATAGCAGGGCTGGTTTCGGCGGACTGGTGGAATGGAACCAGCTTCTCGGCGATAGCGCCGACACTCGCCTTCGTGACCGCGTCTTGTTCCAGGAGGTGGTGCATCATCCGGTCTTCCGGTAAGCGGCGCATCCAGACGGCATACTCGACTTTGCGCCCCACCCGACTGTTGACAGTGATGGCTCCGTGATCATCGCGGATCGGTGCGACGCCGAGGTAAACGTCGTCGCACAGCCGGCGATTGAGTGTCACTTCGCGACCGCAGTAGTAGCGGCGGCGGCGGAGTGTGGAGTAGTTAACAAACTCGAAATCAACCGGTTTCTTGATCTTGTACGCGTACTCTCCCGCGAGAAGGACATAGGAGATGTGAGTCTGGAGGAGTTGAACTCGATCGACGGGATGAGGATAGGCCGCCGGGTCCAGGAGTGCCTGGATCATTGGCGGATGGTTGGAAGCCACGACGATAAGTATAGAGATCGGAAAGGGGCCGCCGGAGCCGCGACAAAGTCGCCGTGGCTGGTGTAGGCTAGGGCCAACATCAGTGCGCGGGGTGACCCGCGGCGATCTACCGGAGGCAAGCTACGCCCATGGTTGGTTCGGTTCGCGAATAAGCAAGTCGGGGCTCGACGGCCCCGGCTTTTTGTTTTCCAGAAGGAGTGGCTCTTGAGAACTGAGATCAGGACGGCGATCAAGGAAATCCAGGCGGACCGCGAGAGTGGCGCGCGCCAGCACGCACTGGCCGCGCTTCGAGCACTTGGGTCAATTTCGGCAGACTGTTCCGGCGAGGAATTGCGAGACGAATGTCGGCGCCTGGCGCTGGCGCGCCCCACCGACGCCGCGATAGAGAACGCGATCGCCGCCGCGTGGTCGCGCTACCTGGAGACCGGGAACGGCCCGACCGCCGTCAGCGACACGATCGAGGCAATCGAGACCGCCCCGGAGGAACTGAGCCTGGCGGCAAAGAAGGTGCTCCCATCGGGAACCTTAATGACGCTGAGCTACTCGACGTCCGTGGTCGACCTTCTTTCGAGGCTGCATCCACGGCGGGTGATCGTCTCGGAAACGCGTCCGAACGCTGAGGGGCTGAGAGTGGCGAAGTGTCTCGTGCGATCGGGTATTTCGGTGACCTTAATTACGGAAGCACAGCTGGCCCTTTTCGCTCACGAAGCGGACGCGGTCATTACTGGCGCCCATACGATCATGCCGGACGGAGACCTGGTAAACCGGATGGGCACACGGTTGATGGCCCTGGCTGCCCGGGACGCGGACGTGCCCTTCTACGCGATCGGCGAGACGATGAAGGTTGCGGCGCCATCGGAGCCGGTGCCGTTCGCCCCACAGGAGGGCAAGGCCCGCGAGATTTGCGATGAGCAATGGCTCGAGGTGAGAAATGTCTACTACGAAGTCACGCCGTCGAGGTTGATCACTTCCTACATCACAGAGCAAGGCGTGCTCGATCCGGCTGACGTTCAGCGATTCTCGGCGGAGGCGGAGAAGAGGTGGCAGGCGTTAATGAACTCGCACGAACTATAGCCGTTTTCCTGCCTAATCTCGACGCTAGACATACGCCCTCGTAACATTGTCGATACGCCCGCCTCAAACGGGCGTATCACTTTGGGAGATTCATCACTGTATGGAACGAGACTATTACGCCGTTCTCCAAGTCAGCCGCAACGCTAGCCAGGAGGAGATTGAACGGGCGTACGAGCGCCTTTCGACGCAGTACGACCCGGATACGAGTAAGAAGGCAAAGGCCGCCCAGAAGCACTCGGAGATAAACGAGGCGTACGAAACCCTGAGCGACCGCGAGCAGCGCAAGCAGTACGACCGCGAACTGGCCCGGCGAGAGGCCACTCCGGGATCGATCCGTCCTTCCGAAGCGCTCTCGAACCGGTTCGTAATTGGGACGGCGGTTGTCGTCGTGGCAAGTATCGCCGTGGTACTCCTGGCAATCCTCTTTTTTGCGGATGGCGGCGATGACGAGGATACCGCGGCGGTTGTGACGGGGTCGCCCAGCGTATCTCCTTCGCCCGCGCCGGATAGCCCACCGGAACTCCAGGGCGAACCGGTCACCACTGAATCCGGGTTGCAGTACATCGACGTCGTGGTGGGTAGCGGAGCGCAGCCGACCGACGCGGACTCCGTGGAGGTGTGGTACACGGGTTGGCTCCAGGACGGTGGCACGAAGTTCGACAGCTCGGTGGACCGGGGTACGCCGGCCGTGTTCCAGATTGGCGGAGTTGTCCCCGGTTTCGCAGAAGGTTTGAAGGGGATGCAGCAGGGAGGCCAGCGACGCCTGATCATCCCCCCGGCATTGGGATACGGCGAGCAGGGCAATCCGCCAACGATTCCAGCGAATGCCACATTGATCTTCGACGTGGAGTTGATCCGGGTTATCCCGGCGGCGACACCTGCCCCGACGCCAGCGGCAACTCCCGCTCCGACGCCGGCACCGTAACGCTAGCGCTCGCGATCGTCCACCAGCGCACCGGCCAGGAGCTCGTCGAACCGGTCGAGACCCTGGCTTGAGGGAGCGCTGATTCCGCGAAGGCGGCCCGCGTCCGCGAGGTACTTCTCCGCGTAAAGTGAGGCGATCAGCGCCTTGCGGTCGTCACCGTACTCCCGCAGCTCCCATTCCGCCCGCTCCGCCAGGACAGCGGCGGCGAAGACTTCGGCCATGAACTGGGCCAGCGGGAAGAGACGCGCTTCTTGTACTTCTCCTTCAAGCTCGCCCCACGCAGTGATAGCTGCCTTCAGGTCCTCAGCACGTTCTGCCACGATCCGCGCCGAAGGTACAGCCTCGCCGGCGTTGGCAATCGCCTCCTGGATCCGAGCGAGGAAGGGCTCTTCAGCCTGCTCGCGGACCATGGCCCTGCGGACATCGAGGCAAAGGATGTTGTCCGGACCTTCCCAGAGTGTGTTGATCTGGGCGTCGCGCAGGATGCGCGCAACCGGCCATGTCTCGATGTAGCCGTTGCCGCCGTGAATTTCGATCGCGTCGCTGGCCATGGTGATACCCAACCTCGCAGCCTTGAGCTTGGCGAGCGGCGGAACGAGCCGCGAGCGCTCGAGGGCGCGGTCCGGACGCTGTTGGTTGGGGAAGCCGTAGCCCTCGAAGAGGAGGGCCTGAACAGCCTCCACGTCCACGATCATGTCCACGAGCTTGCGCTTCATCAGCGGCTGCTGAACGAGCGGCGTCTTCCACGAAGCGCGGGCGCGGGAGTAGCAGAGGGACTCGACCAGAGCCCGCCGGGCACAACCAAGGCCCATCATCGCGACGCCGAGGCGGGCGACGTTGGTCATCGCCATCAGCCGTGCCATCCCTTTGCCGTCGCTGACCGCATTCTCATCGCCGTTTTCGGGCGGGCCGGACAGCATGAACGCCTCGGCGTCGGCAAATTCGACCTCACCCGAGGCCACAGCCCTGGTACCGAGCTTGTCTTTCAGCTGCCGAATCTTCATGGTGTTGCGGCTGCCATCACGCCGGTACTTGAGGACGAGGAACGGCGTGATTCCGCGAACCCCGTCGGGAGCACCTTCCGGCTTCGCGAGCACAACGAAGGCCTCCCCATCCAGGTTGGAGGCGAACCACTTGAAGCCGTTGAGAAGCCAGGAGTCTCCGTTTGGCGTCGCCGTCGTCTCGAGGCCACCGAGGTCCGAACCGCCGGTCCGCTCCGTGAAGAACTGGCCGGTCGCGCCGACCCACTCTCCGGAAGCGAGCCGCGAGAGTACGTGCTGCTGGACGTCGGGCGGCGCAAAGCGGGCAACCTGGGCCTCCACCATGCCGGCGTCTGCACCCATCGCGCACGACATGCCGATCTCGGCCTGGTTGAGGAGGTAGCTTGAGGCCATGGACAGCGGTCCGGAGTTCACGCCCGCGGCCTCAGCTTCGCGCCGGAATTCCGGGCCCATAAAACCGTCTCGCTTGAGGTCTTCTTTGGTGGCCTTTGCGGACTCCGGGATCGAGACTTCACTGATGTCGTGACCCCAGCGGTCGTACTTCATCATCTGTGGCGGGTTCTTGTCTGTGATTTCGGCACGCTCAGCGACAGGGCCGCCCATGAGGGCGCCAAGACGCTCCAGCCGCGGCTGCGCCCAGTTCATCTCGTCCGGAGTGAGGTAGTAGCGCATGGCGCGCTGGAGGGTTGGATCGCAGTCGTACCAGTTGAGGCCGATCGCTCCTGGGAACCTCTCCGTGCGGTAGCGGTCGGTCTTCTCGGGCGTGTTGAATGGCAGCGAGTCGACTCGCTCACTGGAGTAGCTGCGGCTGCCGCTGGTGCGTTCGGCTTCGGTTGTCATCGCAATCTCCCGGCGGGCGTTTGACGTAACCCGGCCCGCGTGTTGTTGAAATCAATCTTACACCTGACAGATTTGCGTTTTCCGGTCGGCGGGTGTTGTCCGTCGTATACTTGACGCCATATGGAACGGCTTTTCACGCGGCAGGAGGCGGAAGATGCACTGCCACACATCGCGCCACTGCTCTGGGAGCTGCAGCGGCTAAACGAGGCCGTCGTCAATTCCTCCCGCCAACTGGCAGCCGTGCAGACGGCGACCGCGGGCAACGGTCACGGGCTCGACAGCGACATGGCACACGCCCGGCAGGAGCAGGCGCAGGCGACCGCCCAGATGCAGCGGCTCCTCGATCAGGTTGCGGAGATGGGGGTAGAGGTGAAGGACGTCAGCGAGGGACTGATCGACTTCCGGAGCGAAATGGACGGCCGTATCGTCTACTTGTGCTGGAAGCTCGGCGAGGAACACGTCGATTGGTGGCACGAACTGGACACAGGATTCGCGGGGAGGCAACCACTTGCCCAGGAAAAGTGAAATCGGCGAGGGAAACGAACTGGATGACATCCTGCGGCGCCTCGATGCCTCGAAGGCGGCGTTCGTGAAGGCCCTGGAGGGATCGGATCCGGACCGCTTCGCAGAACGCGGGCCGGACGGCGAATCGGCACGCAGTGCCACGCAGCGAGCCAGCGATGAGATCAACTTCTACTACGGCAAACTCGTCGCCACGGCCCTGAACCTCCCTCAGCCTCCCGGGCTGGCGCGTGCGGACTTCGGATCGCTCAGGGAGGCAGTCGCCGCCCTCCAGTTGGCGCACAGGAGTTTCACGAACCTGCTGCACGACCTCGTTACCGAGGACCTCGCAAAGATCGCCAAGGATCCTGAACTCGGCACCTATTCCCTGAAGCAGCTACTGGAGCTGGCATCAGCGCAGTACACGATGCGCGCGCAGCAGGTAGACCGGCTCGCGGCTGCGCCTTCTGGTTAGCTTCCGCGTATGAGCAGTGGGCTGCCGGTAACACGAATCGCTCACGCCCACGGAAACCGCCGGGACACCTTGATTCAGGCGTTGGCCGCGGAGGTCGACATCATCGAATTAGACCTCTGGTTCCGAGCCGACCAGCTATACGTCCGGCACGAGCGCCGGCACCGTTGGCTCCCGCTCCTCTACGACGAAATTACGAGTGGCCATTGGCCGGGCGGGTACGCTGTCCGGATCGGCCGATACTTCGTCAGGCCGGACATCTCCCCCTACCGGCTGGGGGATGTCCTGGCTGCCACGGATGGCGTTAAGCACCTCATGATCGACGTGAAAGGGCGGCACAGCCGCGAGCACGCGATACGTTTCGCGCGGGCGCTAATTCGCGAGATCGCACGGTTCAACGCGGCGCCATGGGTGTCCGTCTGCGGCCAGACCTATGCTGTCCTCGACGCCCTCCGCGGTGAGCAGCCCCCGTTCCCGATCCGCTACTCGATGCAGCGGGCCGCGCAGTGGGACGCCTTCCTTGAACGGATGCGCGTCGATCCTTCGGTTCGCGCCGTGAGCATTCAGCACGCGCTCCTGGATGAGGGGCGGCTAAAGCAGGCTCAGGACGGCGACGTGAATATCTTCTGCTGGACTGTGGACGATCCTGCAACCGCTCAGCGCCTCGTGGATCGGGGAGTCCACGGCATCATTAGCAACGATCTAACGCTGCTTACTGGTGTGCACTCAGGCGAGCCGCCCACCTCCAAACTGGTCCCCTAACCCAGGTCCGAGAGAGTATAAATACTTCGCACCTGGCTTGCATGAATGACATCTTTACGCGACACTGTGTCGCGTGTCTAAGACAGTCGCCATCCGGCTCCGGCAAATGCGTGGCGAGCGCGCTCTTACCCAGTCCGAGCTAGCTCGCCGGGTCGGCGCCAGCCGCCAGACGGTCAACGCCATCGAGAACGGCCACTTCGCGCCCTCGACTGAACTCGCGCTGCGTCTCGCATCCGTCCTCGGCTGCCGGGTGGAGGACATCTTTCAGCTCGCAGATCGCGAAGTCAGTCTGGCTGTCGAATCGCCGGACGCCCTCGTACCGGGTGACCGCGTAATCACGGGGCGCGTCGGCCAGCGCCTGATCGCACACCGCCTCGCCGGAACCCGCGCGGCGCCTGACGCTTTCGTCGCGGCGACTGGACACGCCACGGAGGAAGGAGTCCGCCCTTTCATCTCAGAACAGGACATGGGCGGCACCGTCCTCCTTGCGGGTTGCGATCCCAGCCTCTCGATCCTTGCTGAGTTCGTGGCGAGAAAGGCGCCGGGGCACCGCGTCGTTCCCCTGCATAGCCCCAGCGAAGCCGCGCTCCGGGAGTTGGCCAACGGATTCGTTCATGCCGCCGGAGCGCACCTCCCCGGAAACGATCAGAACATCGCGCAGGCGCGCCGAGCCCTCTCTGCCGGCGGCGGAAGGGTCGTGAATTACGCCTCGTGGGAGCAGGGCATCGTCGTTCAAGGAGGCAACCCTAAGATTATCCGCTCAGTGCAGGACCTCGCCCGCGGCGACGTCACCATCGTCAATCGGGACGCCGGTTCCGGCTCGCGGCGGCTCCTCGACGAGGCACTCGCCGCAGCAGGCATACCAACCGCTGGCGTTGCGGGCTACACCCATGAGGTCGAAACCCACATGGCGGTCGCCCGCGCGGTCCAGGCGGGAATTGCCGACGCCGGCATTGCTCTGAGGGCGGTCGCCAGCATCTTCGATCTCGACTTTATCCCACTCGAAGAGGTCCGTTTCGACCTCGTGATTCCTGCGGAGCATCTCGTCCATTCGACGATTCGAGTAATGCTCGACGTCCTGCAGGACCGTCACCTGCGCGCTGACCTCGCTGCCCTTCCCGGTTACGAAGTGTCCCGAACCGGAGCGACTCTCATCGAACTGAAGGCCGCGTAGGTGCCCGGATGACATCACTCCGCAAGGTTTACAGTTTGATCGCAACCGCGATCATGGTCCTGTCGCTCGTCTCCGTTGCGGGCTGCGAAGATGACCGCGGCGATGCGGATGAAGCCACAACCGGCGACATCACCGTGTTCGCCGCTTCGTCTCTTACCGCCGCCTTCGAAGAGATAGGCCAATCGTTTCACGACGCGAATCCCGACGCTACGGCGACGTTCAACTTTGGCGGATCCCAGGACCTCCGCACCCAGCTCGAGCAGGGCGCCAGCGCCGACGTTGTCGCCTTCGCCGACACAAAGCAGATGGACTCCGCCGTCGAATCGGGCGTGGCCAATCGCGACTACACGATCTTCGCCCACAACCACCTGGTCGTGATCGTGCCTGCCGACAACCCGGCCGGAATCAAGTCACTGCAGGACCTTGCTAATCCCGGTGTAAAGCTCGTGTTTGCCAACGCGGACGTGCCCGTTGGTAACTACTCACGCCAGTTCCTCGACAAGGCGTCCGCCGACCCGAAATTAGGCGCCACCTACAAAGACGACGTCCTGGCCAACCTCGTGTCCGAGGAAGCCAACGTCAAGCAGGTCGCTACCAAGGTGCAACTCGGCGAAGCAGACGCCGGGATCGTGTACACCTCGGACGTGACAGCCGAACTAGCGGAGGACGTCGTCATGATCGAGATCCCGGACGCGCTGAACGTCATCGCGGACTACCCGATCTCGCAGACGCTCGTATCCTCCAACGAAATGGCCGCGGCCGCTTTCATCGAATACGTACTCGGCAAGGAAGGGCAGGCCATACTCGAGTCGCACGGCTTCATCCCGGTAGAGCCATGAGCACTCGGGATCGCAGCCGGGCCGTCTCATCTGTGACGGAAATCGCGATCGCGGTCGTACTCTGCGCCATCGTTGTCCTCTTCCTTGGCCTTCCGATCGTCGCCATCCTCGACCTTGCGCTGCGCGACACATCGTTTGTCGACGCTGTTACCTCGTCGCAGGTCACGACCGCCCTGCGCATCAGCCTCATTACAACGACCTTCAGCCTCGTCTGCATCATCCTCGTGGGCACGCCCGTCGCCTATATCCTCTCGCGGTATCGCTTTCCGGGCCGGGACTTCATCGATGCCCTGATCGACCTCCCGATCGTATTGCCGCCGGCCGTGGGCGGAATCGGCCTGCTCATGGCCTTCGGGCGACGCGGGCTGCTCGGAGAATGGCTGGATGACGCCGGGATAACCATCGCCTTCACAATGACGGCCGTGATAATGGCCCAGATCTTCGTTTCCAGCCCCTTCTACATCCGGGCGGCGAAGGCCGGCTTCGACAGCATCGGCCCGGACCTGGAGTCTGTTGCCCACACACTCGGTTCGTCCCGTTTCGAGGCCTTCCGCCGGGTCGCAGTGCCGGTGGCGATGCCCTCGCTGATGGCCGGCGCTGTGATGGCCTGGGCACGTGCTCTCGGTGAGTTCGGCGCCACGATCATGTTCGCCGGAAGCTTCGCCGGCCGTACGCAGACGGTGCCCCTGGCCATCTACCGGGGGCTGGAAACGGGCCTCGACGTGCCCCTTGCGCTGTCCGCAATCCTCATCTTCATCTCGTTCGCGGTCCTCTTCACGTTCCGTCTTCTCACGCGTCGGGCCGTTGTACTCTCGTAACGATTTGCCTCCGCTCCTGGAACTGGACGTCGCGCTAGCGCTCGGCGATTTCACGCTGAAGGCGCAGTTCACCGCCGAGGAGGGGCCGCTGGTGATCATTGGCCCCTCCGGCGCCGGCAAGACCCTCATCCTGCGGCAGATAGCCGGTATCTTGCGCCCCGACAGCGGCCGCATCGCCGTCGGGGGACGGACTCTGTTCGACAGCGCTCAGCGCGTCGACTTGCCCACGCAGGAGCGCAACGTTGGTTATGTGCCCCAGGAGTACGCCCTGTTCCCGCACCTCCCGGTCACGGAGAACATTCGTTACGGCCTCCGTGGCTCCGGTTCTGCAAAGGCCCGTACAGCGGAAATGCTGGAACTGGTCGGACTCGTCGACCAACAGCACCTGCACCCCCGGGACCTGTCCGGCGGCCAGCGGCAGCGCGTTGCTCTTGCGCGCGCCCTCGCTGTCAAGCCGGATTTACTCCTCCTCGACGAACCGTTCTCCGCACTCGACGCGCCGACCCGCGAATCGCTCCCCGAGGAGGTACGGCGCCTGATACAGGCCACAGCCACGCCCGCGATCTCCGTGACCCATGACCGGACAGAAGCGCTGCGCATGGCGAACACCATTGCTGTGCTGATCGACGGCTGCGTTCGCCAGGTCGGCACCCCTTCCGAGGTGTTCGGCGCGCCGGTCAGCGAGGAGGTAGCGGGGTTCGTCGGCGTCGAGACGATCGTCGCCGGGTACGTGGCATCGGTGGGCGACGGCGTCCCGGTCACCGAGGTGGCTGGCCAACTCGTCCAGGGAGGCGCCGGCGTTGCCGAAGGGGACGCCGTGTTCGTCTGCATCCGGCCGGAGGATGTCGTCCTCAACCCGGCCGCAGCAGGGACCACGAGCGCTCGCAACCACCTGCCTGCCCGCGTGACCGCGGTCGTCCCGTCCGGCCCCTACTTAAGAGTCCGCCTGGACGCCGGGTTCCCGATCGTCTCTCTTATCACGAAGCACGCCGCGGAAGACCTTGCCGTCGCGCCGGGCGCTGAGTTGGCCGTCAGCTTCAAGGCGTCAGCCGTCCATCTGATCCGGCGCTGAGGGGTTCGGCGCGTTATCGGGGGTGCGCCTGCTCCAAACCAACAGCGCCACCCTCGACAGGACGCAGCTCGCCTGCGGGCGGCACCGGCTCCGCCTGCGCTTCCACCGCGTGTGTGCGCCGCAACGGCTGTTCCTTCATGAACAGGGCGACCACGACCGCCGACATCAAGACGAACGCGCTCAGAAGGAAGGCGTCGGTTATGCCATCTGCAAGCGAAGTCCGCACCGCGAGCATCGTCTGTTCGAACAACACCTGGCCGTCAGCACCGAAGCCCTGGAATGCCGTTTGCAATTGACCAAGCGCCTGGGCGTTAAGGAGGAACTGGGGGTCATCGAGCGCCTCCGCCAATTCCGGCTGTGCGACCACGGCCTGCGGCGCGGAACTCTCCACGCCATCGTGGTAGGTGCGCTGGATGACCGTGAACATCACCGCTACTCCCATCGTTCCGCCGACGGACCTCAGGAACTGCATCGCCGACGTGGAACTGCCGAGAACCCGGTACGGGACAGCGTTCTGGACCGCGAGCATGAAGGTCGGCATCGACGCGCCAAGCCCGATACCGAAGACGATCATCGCGAGGGTGACGTCTTGCCGGGACGAATCGACATCAAGCCGCGACATCACCAGCATCCCGGCCACCATCACGATCAGTCCGCCGATCCCGAGCAGTCGATACTTGCCCAGGCGCGACATCACCTGACCGGCGATGGCGCTGGCGATGGCCATCGTGATCATCATCGGCATCGTCACCAGCCCGGAATTGGTGGCGGAGGAGCCTATTACGCCCTGGACGAACAGTGGAATGTAGAAGAGACTCCCCATCATTGCGAAGCCCGTAACCAAAGTCACGATTGCCGACACAGTGAAGATCCGCATCTTGAAGAGAGACATCTGGATGATCGGCTCCTCGGCCTTCAGTTCCCACCACGTGAATGCGGCCAGAGCTGCGGCGGCCCACGTCAGGAGGCCGATGATCTCCGGCGACACCCAGGCGTAGCGGCTTCCGGCCCAGGAGAACGCGAGGAGCAGCGGCACCACGCCCGCACAGAGTAGCGCGGCTCCGAGGTAGTCGATCTTCGCTTTACCCGAAGGCCGGAGGTGCGGCATGCCGAAGAAGAGCACGGCAAGGGCCACGATCCCGAGCGGGATGTTGATGTAGAAGACCCAGCGCCAGCTCGCGTGATCCGTCAGCGTCCCACCGATTAGCGGGCCGAGGACGCTCGCCACGGCGAACACGCCAGACATCAACCCCATCCAGCGGGCGCGCTCCGAGGGCGCGAAGACGTCACCGACGATTGCGAAAGCGATCCCCATGATCATGCCGGCGCCGAAACCCTGGATGATGCGGAAGGCGATCAGTTGCTCGACGCTCTGCGATAAGCCGCACAGGGCGGACCCGATCAGCAGGACGACGATCCCGGCCATGTAGAACGGCTTGCGTCCGTACAAGTCGGACAGCTTGCCCACGATCGGGACTGTCGTTGTGGAAGCGAGCAGGAAGGCGGTCCCCACCCACGAGAACAGCCCGAAGCCGCCAAGGTCCGCAATGACCTGCGGCATCGAGGTTGCGACCACCGTCTGGTCCATCGCTGCGGTGAAAAGGCCAAGCATTGTGCCCGCCATGACGAGCACCTTGGTGCGGTTATCCAGCTCGGCGATCGGGCGCATGCCCGCGGACTCCATTACGCCCCTCCTTCAACCGCGTCCTCGCGGTCGATGGCGTCGTATGCGTCGCTCAAATCCCTGAGCCCGACGACAACGCGCTGCAGTGCAGGGGCATCCAGCTCCTCGAAGACGCGGTCGATCCGCTCGCGGAACCGGCTCTCCATCTCGCCCACAGTGCGGGCACCGAAGTCGCTCAACTCGTGCACCACGCGGCGCCGGTCTTCCTGGTCCTGGACGCGCTCGATCAGTCCGTGCTGCGCGAGCCTGTCCATGATCCTCGTTAGCGTCGATGGCGTGACGCCGAGCCGCTGAGCCAGCGCTCCGGCAGCGAGTCCGGGCTCGCCCCTGAGGATGAACAACACCCGAAGCTGGGTAACGGAAAGGCCGAGAGTGGCCCATTCCTCGAGCCGGCCGGGGTCGGACCGCGCGATCAAGCTGCCAAAGAGGCGGAAGACTTCTTGCTTGAGGTCCGTGCGAGAATCGGTAATAGTTGTCATGATTGCAACTTTTGACCTGAGGCGAAGTATAGCACAGGCGGTGATACGATTCCGTCCGTGACCGCGGAGTTTGAATCGGCAACAGAAAACACTGTCCTAAAGGACCTGATGATCGCCCGAATCGAGGCCGAGGGAGGGATCTCGTTCCGCGACTTCATGGCCATGGCGCTATACGAACCGCACCATGGCTACTACACCAGCGAGCGCGAGAAGATGGGTCGCGATGGCGACTACCTCACCAGCCCCGAGGTCAGCCCCCTGTTCGGAGCTATGGTCGGCCGCCAGCTCCGCGAGATGTGGCAGCTCCTGGGCAACCCGGACCCGTTCACGGTCGTCGAGTGCGGCGCGGGGAACGGCACGCTCGCCCGCGACATCCTGTCGTGGGCCCACCGCGCCGCGCCGGAACTCCACGGCGTCACCCGATACGTCATCGTCGAATTGAGCGAGAAATTACGCAGCCGACAGGCAGCCCGCCTTCAGGCAGAGGGTCTTGGCGAGCGCGTGACATGGGACGCGCCAATCCCGAAAGGCGTGACCGGATGCATCCTATCCAACGAGCTGCTGGACGCGATGCCCGTGCACCGGGTAAGCGTCGAAGGCGGCCAACTGCACGTGGTATTCGTGACGTGGGACGGCTCGCAGTTCAGGGAGGAACTGCGCGAGCCAGCCGACGCCGTCGTCGACTACTTCGAGCGGCTCGGTCGGCCTCCCGGCGAGGGCTGCAAGGCTGAGGTCAACCTCGCCGCTGTGGAATGGACGCGCGAGGCGGCGGAAGCGCTGGCGGAGGGGTTCGTGGTCACCTTTGACTACGGCTACGAGGCGGAGGAGTTATACGCTCCGTGGCGGACAGATGGGACGCTGCTGGGCTTCTACCGCCACAACCCGACGACGAACTACTACGCCCGGATCGGGCGGCAGGACCTGACGTCGCACGTGGACTTCACGTCGGTGCGGAGAGCAGGGGAGCAAGGGGGCATGAGGACGTTGGGCCTGGTCAGCCAGGCGGAGTTCCTGACGAACCTCGGCATCCACGAGGCGCTCGAGGCGGAGGCGGATCTCGAGGAGAGAATGGCGCGGAGGCGGAGCGTGATGGAACTGACGGATGTCGGGGGGCTGGGGCGGATCAAGGTGCTAGTGCAGGCAAAGGGCATGTCCAGCGACGGGCTAATCGGACTACATCAGGCAGAGTTGCGCTAGAATTGGAGGCCGACCGACCGGGTGCCCGCTAACAACACCCGATCAGGCCCATTCAGCATCGGAGGATACATGACGCCCACCAAGGACCAGATCAAGCAGTTCTACTCCCAGGCGCTCCAGCGCTGCCTCGACGCCTTTGCCCAGCTCGACGATAAGGAGTGGAGCAAGAAGGTGGACGAGATGACGGCGAAGGAGCACCTCGCGCAGTTGGTCGCCACAACGGAGACCGAGACCCTGCCGATCTCCCGCCAGGCAGTGGCCGGACAAAAGCCGAGTATCCCCGGCCTGGAGAAGCGGGAGGACGCCCTGCCCTTCCGGCGGGCAGCACGGGCCGAGGTGAACGACCTACCTGTGGCTGAACTGCTGGAGCGGCTCAAGACCGGCGTCACCGAGCACCTCGAGATGCTGGACACCGTATCGGAGGCGGACCTCGACAACCCAACGCAGAGCCCTGTCTGGGACCGGCCGGGAACGGTGCGGGACCTCTTCTTCGCCGGCTACCTGTTCCTCCCCGGTCAGTACCAGGACATCCGTAAGGCCAACAAGAAGAAGCTTTCCCACTGGGTCGAGGCGGGCACGCCGGACCAGGTGAACTTCCAGATCGGCCGCATCTTCCACTACATGCCGCTCATTTTCCGCAGCGACAAGGGCGGCGACATGACGGCGACCTATCAGTTCACGATGGAGGGCGACGGCGGCGGCCAGTGGGCGCTGGCGATCGCCGGCGGCCGCGCCGATACCACCGACGGCGAGGCCTCGGAGCACGACATTGAGATCAAGACGAAGCCCAACCTCTGGATCGATCTCACCACTGGCGAACTGAACGCGCCGATGGCGATCATGACGCGCAAGGTCAAGATCGGCGGGAACGCCGGTCTGGCTATGAAACTGAGTGACCTCTTCTCCGCAGAGGAGTGAGCCGACCAAGCTTGACGCGCACGTCAGGGTTTGCAAAGATACCTTCGCCCCGAGGCGAAATCGCATCGAATTATGACCAGTCAAGGAGGTCCTGATTTGACCCAGGAAGCTGTTGCTGAGAAGAAGACGAACCCCATCGTCTCCTTCATGAAGGTGCCGGAAAACTACCCGGCTGAGGACGCTTACTTCTGGGGGATGAAGTGCAGCGCCTGTGGGTCGAAGTTCCTCGGCCAGCGCCTCGCCTGCGGTAAGTGCGGCGAGACCGAGAAGCTGGAAGAGGTGAAGTACGGCCCTGACGGCGAGCTCTACGTCTTCGCCGTCATACACCAATCCATGCCGGGCGTGGAAGTCCCCTTCGTCGCAGGAATCATTGACCTCGACGACGGCGTCTCCGTCCGCGGCAACGTCTATGGCCTCGACCCCGAAAAGCCGGACGCCAACTGGTTCGGCAAGCGCGTGAAGATGTACTCGGAAGTGATTAGCCAGGACCGCGAGGGCAACGACGTCGTCGCGGCGAAGTTCAAAGTCCAGGAGTAGCGTCGGACTGAAGTCCGACCTTCGAAGAGCACGAAGCAGAGAAGGAGAATCAACCAATGCGTGATGTAGCTATCGTCGGCGCCAACATGCTCCAGTTCGGGCGCTACCCAGAGCAAGACGTCGTCCAGCTTGCCGCCACGGCGGCGATGGCCGCCCTCAAGGACGCGGGCATCGGAATCAAGGATGTCGAACTCGTATCCAGCGGCAACCTCTACCAGTCCAACGCCATGATCGGGCAGCGCATCATGAAGGAGATCGGCGCCACCGGCGTGCCGGTGATCAACGTCTCCAACGCCTGCGCCACCGGCTCCACCGCCTTCCGCGAGGCCTACTACGCCGTCGCCTCGGGTGCTTATGACGTGGTGATGGCCGTCGGCAGCGAGCAGATGGGCAAGATGGGCCTACTCGGCGGCGGTGGCGGCGGTGACCGCGCCTACAGCACCGAGGGCGTGATGGGCACCGGGATCATGCCCGGCGTCTTCGGCCAGGCCGGCGTCGAGCATATGCGCAAGTACGGCACGACCCAGGAACAGATCGCCAAGATCGGCGTCAAGGCCAGCAAGCACGGCGAACTGAACCCTTACGCGATGTACCGCAAGGGCAAGGACCTCGAGGAGGTCATGAACGCCCGCGTTGTGGCGTGGCCGAACACTCTCTACATGTGCTGCCCCACCAGCGACGGCGCCGCCGCGGTCGTTCTGATGTCAGCCGAGAAGGCCAAGCAGTACACGAGCAAGCCGGTCTGGATCGCCGCCTCCGCCCTCACCTCGGACCCGCACACAGACCGCAACCCGACGATGTACGACATCAACACCCTCACGCGAAACGCGGCCAAGCAGGCGTACGAGACCGCGGGAATCGGCCCCGAAGACCTCGACATGGTTGAACTGCACGACTGCTTCGCCACCGCGGAACTCGTGCACTACGAGAACCTCTTCCTCTGCGGCGAGGGCGAAGCCGGCAAGTTGATCGACGAGAAGGAGACCTACAACGGCGGCAAGATCCCGGTGAACGTCAGCGGCGGACTCCTTTCCAAGGGCCACCCCCTCGGCGCCACCGGTGTCGCGAACGTCGTCGAGGTCGTCTGGCACCTGCGGGAGCAGGCCGGGGAGCGCCAGGTAAAGGGTGCGAAGGTCGGACTCGCCCACGTCATCGGCCTCGGCTCCGCCTGCACCATCCAGATCCTCAAGGTCTAGCGGAAGCACGAATCGAGATAAAGAGGGGCCTTCGGGCCCCTCTTTTAGCGTCGGCGATGATCCAGACGAGGCCGTGCAACCGAACTACGGTAGCGGTCCACACTACAGGATGTGACGCGAGTCATAGTCCTTTGCGGCTAACCCGACCGACGATTACAATGCGCCGAAAGGAGTAAGAATGACCGATCCCAACCTGCCAGGGGGAGCGGCCGCAGACCGACATCTTGCGCCGCTCAGGGGTACCCTGGACAGAGTTCACCCCATATACGAGAGGACCGGTTAGGCCGTGGAAGTCACTTTCCTCGGCTCCAGCAATGCCTTCGCTTCGGAAGGACGGACGTTCAGTTCCTTTCTCGTCGACGGCAAGTATCAATTCGACGCCCCGCCAACGCTGCTTCCCCAGCTGAAGAAGCTGGAGGTACCCACCGAGCAGATCGAGGTCATCTTCATCTCCCACGCTCACGGCGACCATTTCGTCGGGCTCCCCTTCCTCCTCCTCGAATACCTCTACATGACCCCCCGTACAGCTGACCTCCACATCGTCGGGCCTCCCGGTTGCGAGGAGTGGCTCGAGGACTTCTCGAGGCGCGTTTACAAGAACATCGCCCAGGATGCCGGCTACAAGCGCATCTACCACGACGCGCAGCCGGGGACGGTGCAGCAGGCAGGCTCCCTTGAGTTCGAAGCGTTCCCTATGAACCACGTTAAGGCGGACGGCTTGCACGCGATGGGTTACCGCGTGAAGATCGGCGACAAGACGCTCTCGTATACAGGCGATACGATGTTCTGTGAAGAAGCCGTGGAACTCGGCGACGGCGCCGACGTGTACGTCGTGGACTGCACCTACCCGGACGGCGGCGGCCCCGAGCACATGGGCCTCTCCGACATCCAGACCATCCGCGACCGGATCGGCCCGGACACGACGATTATCCTCACCCACATGAAAACACGGCCACACCTCAACGGCCTCACCAACGCCCTCATCGCCGACGACCTCAAGACCTTCAAGTTCTAGTCCCTCTTCCGATTGTCGCCGCGCTGCACGACCTGATAGCCTCGCCAGCATGAGCGAAACAGTCGCAGTCCTCGGCGCAGGGAACATGGGCACAGCCCTCGCCCAGGTCATCGCTGGCAACGGACACGCGGTGCGCCTCTGGAGTATCGAGCACGATGTCCTCGAGGAGATCAAGGACCACAGCCTCAACACGAAGTACCTTGAGGATGTCTCGCTGCATGACGGAATCACCGCCGTGTGGGATCTCGCAGAGGCTGTTGATGGCGCTCGGCTGATTGTCATCAGCGTGCCATCGCAGATCGTCCCCTCACTCGCCCGCGACCTCGCACCGTCGGTAACGCCCGGCCAACTCGTCCTCAACGTGGCCAAGGGGCTGGAGGCCGGAACCCACAGGCGCATGAGCGAGGCCGTCGCGGCGGAATTGGCCCGACCTTGCACCCCGTTCATCGGTAGCATGGGCGGCCCAGCGATCGCCATCGACATGGCGCGGGGCCTTCCGCTGGCCATCATCATCGCGATTGCGGATCCCCAGGGTTGCGCTGACGCTCAGTCGATCTTGCAAAACCGGAATCTGAAGGTGGAGGCGACCCGTGACGTCACCGGCCTGGAGCTGTGCGCCACCCTGAAGAATGTCTACGCCATCGCCCTCGGCATCTGCGACGGGATCGGCCACGGGACAAACTACAAGGCGTTCCTTTCCAGCGTTGCTCTCGCCGAGATGAAGGCGATCAACGTTACCCTGGGTGGGCAGCCCGAAACGGTCTACGGTCTCGCAGGCGTCGGCGATCTGCTGACAACCGGCTTTAGCGAACACTCGCGCAACCGCACGATGGGCCAGAAACTCGGAGAGGATAGCGATTGGAAGCACTTCCTGGAGACCAACACGGTGGAGGGGGTAGTCGCCTGCAAGGCGATCTCGGAGTTGGTGAGCAACCGCGGACTGGCGGTACCGCTGCTTGATACGGTCTACGACATCTTGTTCGATCCGCAACCGGCGCCGGCAGCGCTATATCGGTTCTTCCAGGACTTCAGCTACAACTAGCGCGGGTTCGGCCTCGGCACCATGTGCGTCGAGTTCACGAGCGCCAGCGTGCGACCGGCTTCGTCCTTTACGACCGACTCGGCAACCATCAGCTTCCGACCCGCGTGAACCAGCCGCGTTTCGGAAGTCACCACGCCTTCCACGGTGTTGCGGAGCAGATTCGAGCTGATCTGGATCGACACCGGGAATCCAACTTCCTCTTCTTTCCACTCCCGCCGCATGTACTCGAAGCAGGCGGAAGTGGCGCCAACGTCGGCGAGCTGGATGAGAGCGCCCGCGGCGAAAACGCCGGTGCCCTGTCGCACACCCGGCGACATCGCCATTGACATGACCACGCGGTCACCACTTAGCTCCACGATACGCATCCGCATTGCGGCGATGATGTTGCCGCCGTTGGCGTTCATCTCCTCCCACCAATCCTCGTGCCAGGCATCGTCAAAACCCGCCTCGCGGCCAGCCTGTATGAAGTCCTTTCGCGGCTCCTCGGGCACCTAGAACCACCCCGGACCGGGCAACAGATTACGCCCAGCCAGCCTGTCCACCGCAAAATAGACACCGATGTAGCTGACGGCAAAGAGCATCGCTATCCAGGCGATGGGGAATACTTCTTCGATCATCTTGATCCACGGCCCGTCGATTATCTCCCGCGTATCGGTTTCAGTGCTCGCCGCAACAGGCTGCTCTGCCGGAACAGGTGACTTGGCCCGTGTGCGCCTGACAGCTGGCGTGGGCTTCCGCACCCGTGGCTTCGGCTTGTCCTGCGCCTTCGGCTCCACCGGGACCCCGTCCATTGGTGAACCGCAGGAAGGGCAAAACCGCGCGGACGTGGGCAGTTCGCTACCGCAGGACGGGCAAAGGTTCAGCATCGCTGCTGCCGTCTCAAGAGGCTGCCGCCCGGCGTTCGCGCCACGCTGGCGACAGTGACCGCAGTCGCTCGACGATTTCGGGAAGCACAGCGAGTACGCGATCCATCTGTTCGAGAGTATTGTCCATGCCCACAGTGAAACGCACGCTGCCGCGCGCGAGTTGCTCCGGCACCCCCATCGCCGTCAAGACGTGAGAGGGTTCGAGCGAGCCGGTCGTGCAGGCCGAACCGCTTGAACAAGCAATACCCGCCAGGTCGAGCGCCATCAGGATCGCCTCGCCTTCAATCCCCTCGAAGCAGCACGAGAAGTTGTTGGTGGCGCGTCGATCGGCGTCGAGCGGGCCAGTGATGTGCACACCCTCGATCACTTCCGGCAAACCCACCATTAGCCGGTCGCGCAACGCGCTATACTGCGCGTTTCGCACGTCGAATTCGTCGTAAGCGAGAGATAGCGCCGTCGCCATGCCAACGGCGCCTGCGACGTTCTCGGTGCCAGCCCGACGGTTCTTCTCCTGACTACCTCCCGAGAGCTGAGCGGCCAGCGGTGTCCGCGGCCGAACGTAGAGGGCACCGACGCCCTTCGGCCCATAGAACTTGTGAGCCGAGAGCGAGAGCAGATCGACGCCCAGTCGGTCGACGTTCACATCGCGAATGCCCGCGGCCTGCACTGCGTCTGTGTGGAAGAGCGTGCGCGGGTTCTTCGCCTTCACGATGCGCACTGCCTCTTCGATCGGCTCGATTGTCCCGACTTCGTTGTTGACGTACATGATGCTGACGAGCACAGTCTCGTCGGACACCGCAGCCTCCAGTTCTTCGAGATCGATGAAGCCCTCTCCGTCCACCGGAAGGTAGGTGACATTGAAGCCATCTTGTTCGAGCCGTTCGGTGGCGTGCAGCACGGCGTGATGCTCAATCTGTGTGGTGATGACGTAGTTACCTCGCCCTGCGCGACGGGCGGCCTGCGCGCTCCCCAGGAGCGCCAGGTTGTCGGCCTCGGTGCCGCCGGAGGTAAGGATGACATCCTGCGGCCTGCACCTGAGGATGTCGCCGATCGAGCGCCGCGCTGTTTCGAGACCGCGACGCGCCTCCTGGGCCTCGGCGTAGACGCTGGAGGGGTTGCCCCAGCCGCCGTGCAGATACGGCAGCATCGCCTCCAGCACAGCAGGATCCAGGGGCGTGGTGGCGGCGTGGTCGAGGTAAATCCGGTCTCGCATCACTCACGATTGTAACGCGGCCCAACGTGCCGTTTGATGGGCGTAGATAGCGGTGTTAGAATCAAAGTAGATTTAGACAGTCAGATGTTTGTTTATTCCCCTTTTACGTTGGGAATCCCAGCAGTAAGCAGAGGTTAAGTGACCACACAAGAGCCAAGAGTCATCTCCCGCACCTCCCGAATTGAGTCGGAGTACAAGTGGGGATTTGTCACCGATATCGAAACGGATCGTATCCCTAAGGGGTTGAGTGAGGACGTCGTCCGCCTCATCTCCAGCAAGAAGGAAGAGCCTGAGTGGATGCTGGAATGGCGCCTGAAGGCCTACCGCCACTGGCTCAAGCAGGAAGACAAAGAGCCGAAGTGGGCGAAGGTCTCCTTCCCGCCCATCGACTACCAGGACGCCTACTACTACGCGGCTCCTAAGCCCAAGGGTGACCCGTTGAAGAGCCTGGACGAAGTGGACCCAGAGCTGGTCGAGGCGTTCAACAAGCTGGGCATCCCGATCGAGGAGCAGAAACGGATGACGGGCGTGGCCGTGGACGCCGTGTTCGACAGTGTCTCCGTAGCAACAACCTTTCAGAAGCAACTCGAGGAACTCGGCGTCATCTTCTGCCCGATCAGCGAGGCCATCCGCAACCACCCTGACATCGTCAAAAAGTACATCGGGTCGGTCGTCCCCTACTCAGACAATTTCTACGCGACCCTCAACTCGGCGGTGTTCTCCGACGGCACCTTCTGCTACGTGCCACCCGGTGTCCGCTGCCCGATGGAACTGATGACCTACTTCCGCATCAACGCCGAGGAGACAGGCCAATTCGAGCGCACGCTGATCGTTGCCGACAAGGGCAGCTACGTTAGCTACCTCGAGGGCTGCACCGCCCCGATGCGAAAGACGAACCAGCTCCACGCAGCCGTGGTCGAGTTAATCGCGCTCGACGACGCCGAGATCAAGTATTCAACGCTCCAGAACTGGTACCCGGGCGACAAGGAAGGCAAGGGCGGCGTCTACAACTTCGTCACGAAGCGAGGCAAGTGTCTTGGGCGTAATTCAAAGATTTCGTGGACGCAGGTCGAAACCGGCTCCGCCATCACCTGGAAGTACCCGAGCTGCATCCTCCAGGGAGACAACTCCGTCGGCGAGTTCTACTCCGTCGCGTTGGTCAACAACCACCAGCAGGCGGACACCGGCACGAAGATGATCCACATCGGCAAGAACACGAGGAGCACGATCATTGCCAAGGGGATCTCGGCCGGCAAGGGCCAGGGCACCTACCGCGGACTGGTGCGCATCCAACCCACGGCCAAGGGAGCCCGCAACTTCACGCGCTGCGATTCGCTCCTCATCGGGAGTGAGTGCGGCGCCCACACCGTCCCCTACATCGAAGTCAAGGAGCCGACTGCTCACCTGGAACACGAGGCGACGACCTCGAAGATCAGCGACGACCAACTCTTCTACCTGATGTCGCGCGGCATACCCGAGGAGGACGCCCAGTACATGATCATCAACGGCTTCTGCAAGGGAGTCTTCCAGGAACTCCCCTTCGAGTTCGCAATGGAGGCCTCACAGTTGCTAAGGGTGAGCCTGGAAGGGACGGTCGGATAGTGCCTCCACTGCTGGAAATACGCGACCTCCACGTCTCCGTCGTTGGCAGCGAGATCCTTAAGGGCGTCAACCTGACCGTAAACGCCGGCGAGGTCCACGCCATCATGGGCCCGAATGGGTCTGGCAAGAGCACGCTCACCAATGTCGTCTCCGGGCGGCCCGGCTACGAAGTGACCTCGGGCGAGGTCCTGTACGAGGGTGCCAACATCCTCGGCATGTTCCCCGACGAAAGGGCGCGGGCGGGTGTATTCCTGGCCCTGCAGTACCCCGTGGAACTGCCGGGCATCCGAAACCGCGAGTTTCTTCGCACGGCGGTGGACGCGCTCCGGCAGTCGCGCGGCGAGGAGAAGATCCCGATCCGCGAGTTCAATAAGCTGCTGGAGGCGAAGGCCAAGGAACTGGGCTTCGACTCGGACATGCTGAAGCGGAACGTCAACGAAGGTTTCTCCGGCGGCGAGAAGAAGCGGAACGAAGTTCTACAGCTCGCCGTCCTCGACCCCAAACTCGCCCTCATGGACGAAACCGATTCTGGCCTCGATATCGACGCGCTGAAGGTCGTTTCCGAGGGCGTCAACCGGTTCCGCGGCCCCGAGAAGGCCGTCGTCCTCGTCACCCACTACCAACGCATCCTCAACTACATCACCCCCGATTTCGTGCACGTGCTGATCGGCGGGCGGATCGTGCGCTCCGGCACACGCGACCTGGCACTGGAGCTTGAGTCCAAGGGCTACGACTGGCTGCGCGAGGTCTCCGAAGTCGCATCTCCGGCAGGGGGCTAGCATGACCCAGGCCGTCGCCACAACCAGTCAATACCGGGCCGACTTCGAAAGGTTGGCCCCCTCTCAAGATCAAGAGCCCGAATGGCTGCGCGAACTCCGTGAGCAGGCGCTCGCGAACTTCGAGCGCATCGGCTTCCCCGTCGGCGAGAAGCGCGACGAGGCGTGGAAATACACCAACGTCCAGCCGATTGCAGATACGGGCTTCCGAATCCCGGTCGAGCCGGGTCATGCGCCGAATCTGCCAGGTTCGATACCGGATGATGGCGATGCGATAAGGCTGGTCTTCGTGGATGGGCATTGGTCGGAGGAGCATTCTTCGGCTCTACATGCTTCCGGCGTCACCGTCGCTCGCCTGGCGGACGCGGTCCGTGACCACGAAGGACTGATCCGCAAACACATCGCGCGGTTCGCTGAACTCGGACACGATTCATTCGTCCCCCTCAACAGTGCGTTCTACCGGGACGGCGTTTTCATCCACGCGACAGGCACCGGCGACCGGCCGATCCACGCCGTGTTCGTAACGACGGAGCACGCGGAACCGGTGGTCACTTACCCGCGCATCCTGCTTGTAGCAGGAGCGATGAGCGAAGTGACTCTGGTCGAGACGTACATAAGCCTGGGCAGCCAGAATCATTTCACCGACAGCGTCTCGGAGATCGACCTGCACGAAGGCTCGCATGTCCGGCACGTCCGCATTCTCCTGGAGAACG
>DAINRO010000005.1:10226-54804 GCA_036741795.1 Chloroflexota bacterium | reverse complement strand
TTCGAGATCCTGGCTTCCAACGGAAATGGCTCAGCTCCGGCAGCCACCAACGGAAAGTCCACAACCTCACGCGACGACTCAGCTCTGGCCGAAGCTTCCCCTGTCCACAGCATCATTTCCAGTCCGCTCCTGCGACAAAGGCTCAATCCGAAATACACCTTCCGTGCCTTCGTCGTCGCGGACAGCAACCGGATTGCGGCCGCCGCAGCGATGGCAGCCGCGGAGAGGCCGGGCGAAGACTACAACCCGCTCTTTATCTACAGTAGTCCTGGCCTCGGCAAGACCCACCTTCTCCAGGCAATCGCTCTCCGCGCCGGACAGGCTGGACGCAACGCCCTTTACGTCACCTCCGAGCAGTTCGTGAACGACTTCGTCACGTCCATCGCTCAAAACCGCGGTGACGAGTTCCGCCGCCGCTACCGCTCGGTTCAGCTCCTGTTGATCGACGACATCCAGTTCCTGGCCAATAAAGGCAGGACCCAGGAGGAGTTCTTCTACACGTTCAACGACCTCCACTCGGACGGATGCCAGCTCGTTATCGCCAGCGACCGTGCTCCCAGTTCGATTCCCGGCATGGAGTCCAGGCTCGCTTCGCGCTTCCAGTGGGGGCTCGTCGCTGACATCACCCCCCCGGACGAGGAGACCCGCCTCGCAATACTGGAGGCCAAGTCACGGGATCAGCGTGTGGACCTCTCACCGGAGGTCATGCAGTACCTGGCGGACCGGGTCCGCGATAATATCCGTGCCCTAGAAGGCTGCCTGAACCGCGTTATCGCCTATGCCCGTCTCACCCGTAGCCCAATCAACATCGAGACGGCCGCCAAGGCGCTCGCTGCTCTCACGCCCACCGTCGCTAACCGCGCCGAACCTCAGGCCATCCTGCAATCGGTATCCAACTACTACGGCGTACCGATCCCGGCCATCACCGGCAAGAGCCGCGCCAAACAAATCGCCGAAGCCCGCCACATCGCCATGTACCTCCTCCGGGAGGACGGAGAGTTGGCGCTCAAACAGATCGGCTTGCTTCTTGGGCACCGTGACCACTCGACCGTCATCCACGGCGTCCAAAAGGTCACCCATGCCCTGATCGCCGACCCGCGCTTGAGTTCCCAGCTATCGGAGATACGAGCCGCGATATCCCCATAGCTCTCCACTAACCCCACACGACCTCACAGGGCCGGGGCGAACCCCCGGCCCTTTCTTCTTCCCTCAGGGACTGCTTCGAGCCGCTGCCGCGCGTGATTCACAACTGTCCACGACAATCCTCATGGATACCCACACTTTGTTCATTCGCAGGCTCGCGATGTAACCCACAGATTAACAACCCCTACTACTACGTCTATCAAAGGCATAACAATAAAACCTATTCTTATAATGACTACGTGATAGACCGTGTGGAGATCGTGGTAACCGCCGGCAATGGCGGTGATGGGGTGGTCAGCTTTCGCCGGGAGAAGTTCGTTCCCAGGGGAGGACCTAACGGAGGTGATGGTGGAGACGGAGGGGATGTCGTTCTACAGGCCGACCGCTCGATCAGGACACTGGCCGAACTCGGACGGCGCCGCCAATACAAGGCGCCTCGGGGACAGCACGGCCAGGGATCGAACAAGCACGGCCGCAATGGTGAAGACCTGAATCTCAAGGTTCCGCCTGGCACAGTCGTCACCGCCATCGAAGAAGACGGAACCGAGTCTCACCTCGGCGACCTGAAGGACGAGGCACAGAAGCTTGTCGTGGCCGAAGGAGGCGCGGGTGGCTGGGGCAACACCCGGTTCGCCAACTCCGTCCACCAGGCGCCAAGGATCGCTCAGCGTGGCGCGCGTGGCGACGAAGTTCGCGTACGCCTCGATCTCAAGCTTCTGGCAGACGTGGGCGTGGCTGGACTTCCCAACGCCGGGAAGTCCACGCTTCTCGCTGCTGTGTCCGCTGCCCGGCCAAAGATTGGCGCCTACCCCTTCACCACGCTGGAGCCAAACCTCGGTGTGGTCGATGTCGGTTGGGAGCAGTTCGTGATGGCCGACGTGCCCGGCCTGATAGAAGGCGCCCACGAAGGCGCAGGGCTAGGCCTGGACTTCCTCCGGCACATCGAGCGGACCCGCCTGATCCTCCACCTCATCGACGGCAGTACCGACGATCCTTTGCGCGACATGGATACAGTCGATGCCGAACTCGGACAGTACGGACACGGTCTGTCTGAACGCCCGCGGGTGGTGGCCATCAACAAGATCGACCTCCCCGAAGTCGCCGAACGAGAGGCTGGACTGCGAAAGCTCTTCGCGGAGCGTGGCGTAGACGTGACGTTCATCTCGGCTGCGGGCGGCACCGGTGTCGAAGAACTGATGACGACCCTTGCCACGAAGCTCCGCGAGACCGAAGAGCCGGTCGAGAGCGAGGCGGAGCCTGGCGAACTGGCCATACTCAGGCCGCTTGATGGAAGAGTCAAAGTCGTGAAGGAAGATGACGTCTTCGAGGTCATTGGCCGAAAGGCTGTGTCATTCGCGGAGACTATGCCCCTTGAGTCCGACGAAGGGCGGGCGGAGGTCTGGAGGAGGTTTCAGAGGTGGGGCGTTCTCGGCGCTCTCCGCCGTGCCGGCGCCCACCCGGGTGACCGGGTCCGCCTGGGGCTCGTCGAGCTCGAAATGCCATGACAAGGCTTGGAGTTTTCGGCGGAACCTTCGATCCCATCCACATCGGCCACCTCGTCCTTGCAGAATCCGCCCGGGAGCAGCTGGACCTGGGCCGTGTGATCTTCGTGCCGGCAGGCGAGCCATGGCGCAAGGCGGACCGAGAGGTTAGCTCGGCGGAGGATCGGCTCGAGATGGTGAGGCTGGCGATTGCCGACCACCCGGCCTTCGAAGCCTCGTCAGTGGAAATCGAGCGGGAAGGGCCGTCATACACCTTCGAGACACTCGAGTCCCTTGCCGCAGCGAACCCCGATGCGGAGCTATTCTTCATCATGGGCACCGATACGCTTCACGACCTCCCGAACTGGCGATCCCCCGAAAGGATCGTGGAACTCTCTACGTTCGCAGTAGCTGCAAGGCCGGGAGCTTTGCGTACGGAGGCCGCGGAAGGCTTACCAGCCGACATCGTTACCATCCAGATGCCGGAGATTGGCATTAGCGCGAGCGAGATCCGAGAGCGTGCAGCCGCGGGCCAGTCCTTCCGTTACCTTGTCCCCGCTCCTGTGGCTGAGTACATGTCAAACGCAGCTTTATACCGCTGATACACGAATCGAGAAGTCTGAAAGCCTTCTGTCGTATCGCCTGACAGGCGTGGCCGGTAGCATTGGTTCCAATGGCGCATTTTGGCGCCGGGAGAGGAGATCTATGACCCGCAGAGTATTCTTGCTACCGCTCATTGTTCTGGCGTCGCTGACAGTCGTCTTTGCCGCCTGCAACGATGATGACGATGGTGGCAGCGAGGAAGATATCGCCGCAATCGAGGAAACCATCACCAGCGTGTTTGGCACGGACCCTAATGATCCGGAGCAGGTCGACTACGCGATGGCGCACTTCACGGACGAGATAATGGAGAACTTCTTCGGAATGACGAAGGAAGAATGTGCCGCTGCTGCCGAGGATTGCCTGGGCGACCCCACGGTAATCGAACGCTTCGAAGGGACAACCGCTTCGGGCGGCGAGGGCGGAACAACGGTCTTTGACGAAGAAGAATCGGTGTACGCCATCGACGTCGTCGAGGAGAAAAGCGAATGGCTCGTCAGTGATATCCGCTTTGGTCCACAGGAGCTGCCGGAAGGCGTTACTGCTGTCGATATACAACTCGCCGAGTACAACTTCGTCTTCGATGAGTCAGAGATTACAGACGGCAACGTGGGGTTCCCGTTCGAGAACATTGGGGAAGAGCCCCACGAGATCGTAACTCTAAAGGTCAACGAAGAGTTCGACCCGGAGGCCGCTATCGACTTCTTCGCCGCACAGGAGAACCCCGGTGAAGAACTGCCACCGGGAGTCGAGGCAATCAGTTTCCTGGGCTTCGCCCCGCCTGGCGCGCGCGGCATCGGTTACGCCGGCGAGCCATTCGAACCCGGCGACTACGCGTTTGTCTGCATGATTCCGGATCCTGAAGGTACGCCTCACGCCTCCAACGGCATGCTCAGCGAATTCACAGTCCCCGAATAGGACGCACCAGCGAAATCAAGCGGGGCGGCCGAGAGGTCGCCCCGCTTGCCGTTAGAGGACGAAGGTAAGCCTGATCTGCGCACCCTGCTGATGCGCCCAGTCCGCCATCGCAGCAAGCTCTCTGAGGCGCTCAGGCAGTTCAGGGAAGGTGGAAGTCAGTTCCCGCAACTCCTCGTCGGTCTCCATTGCCCCGGCCACCGCCAGCGCGCTCTCCGCTACCGGCCCCGCATCCTGCCACAACTTCTCCAGCATCGCTGCTTCGCCCGGGTCATCCGTCTTAGCGTCACCGAAGTTAAGCAGCGGGGCCATGTTGATCCTCAAGCGCCGCTTGACTACGAACCCCGCGCGCGCTAGATCGTGGGAGGCGCCGTAGCGCTCGCTATGGGCCATGGATAGGAAGTAGACGATATCTGAGCTGGGCCCAAGGAACTCGACCGGGGGATCACCGGCGGTAGTCTCGACGATCAGTACGGTTGGTGAGACTTCGGGCACGCGTCCGGACGCCTAAACGTCCAGCGTGGCGAGGTCGTAGTGGGACTGGATGAATCGCTTGCGGGGGGCAACTTCCTCACCCATCAGGTCGCTGAAAATATTGTCCGCGGTCATCGCGTCGTCGATGTTCACCTGGAGTACCGTCCGGACGCCCGGATCCATCGTGGTGTCCCAGAGCTGGGACGGGTTCATCTCACCCAGACCCTTGTACCGCTGGACGTTAAGCCCTCGGCTGTCCTTAAGCTTCGTCATGTAGGAGTCCTTGTCCTTGTCGTTGTAGAACCAGCGGACGTCCTTGCCCTTTTTGATGCTGTAGAGGGGAGGCTGTGCGATGTACAGATACCCTCGCTCGATCAGAGCCGGCATGAACCTGTAGAAGAACGTAAGAAGTAGCGTCCTGATGTGGGCGCCGTCCACGTCGGCATCAGTCATGATGATGACTCGGTGATAGCGGAGCTTCTCGGGGTCGAAGTCCTCTCCGAAGTTCGCTCCCAACGCCGTGATCAGGGCCTTGATCTCTTCGTGCGCCAGCATCTTGTCGATGCGTGACTTCTCGACGTTGAGGATTTTGCCCCGCAGGGGAAGGATCGCCTGGAAGCGCCGGTCGCGCCCTTCCTTCGCCGTGCCGCCTGCGGACGCACCCTCCACCAGGTACAGTTCGCGGATCTCAGGATCGCGCTCGGAGCAGTCGGCGAGCTTACCGGGAAGAACGCTGTCGTCGAGGAACCCCTTCTTGATGACGAGGTCCCGCGCCTTGCGTGCAGCCTCTCGCGCTCGCGCTGCCGTCAGGCACTTCTCAATTATTCGCCGCGCGTCCGAGGGGTGCTCCTCGAGCCATGCCGAGAGGGACTCGTTTAGCGCGGAGTCAACCATGCCCTTGATCTCGGCGTTGCCGAGACGGGTCTTGGTCTGCCCCTCGAACTGTGGCTCCGCCAGCTTCACGCTGACCACTGCGACCAACCCCTCGCGAGTGTCCTCACCGGAGAGATTGGCGTCGTTGTCCTTTAGGATCTTCTGCTTGCGCGCGCAGTCATTGAGCGCACGCGTGAGGGCGGAACGGAATCCCGTGAGGTGCGTCCCACCGTCGATCGTGTGAATGCAGTTGGCGAACGCGAACACGCTCTCGTTGAACTTGTCGTTGTACTGGATTGCGACCTCTACCGCGGCGCCCTCGGTGCTCTTCTCGAAGTAGAAGGGCTCGTGGACGACGTGGCGGTCCTTATTCAGGCGCTGTACAAATGACTTGATTCCGCCCTCGAAGTAGTAGGTGATGGTGTAATCGTCACGCTCGTCCTCGAACGTCAGCCAGATACCCTTGGTCAGGAAGGCCATCTCCCGGAAGCGCTGGGCCAGGGTTTGGTGGTCGAAGTTGGTCTCCTCGAAGATCTGCGCGTCCGGCTTGAACCAGGTCGTCGTACCGGTTCCCTTGGCGCCGTTGGCCGATGACTTGAGCGAGCCTACAGCCTTGCCCCGCTCGTAGTTCTGCTTGTAGACCTTGCCGTCTCGCCGCACTTCCACCCACATAGCCTCGGAAAGCGCGTTCACAACAGCCGCGCCAACTCCGTGGAGACCTCCTGAGACCTTGTAGGCCTGACTGTCGAACTTTCCACCGGCGTGAAGGTACGTCATCACCGTCTCAAGGGCCGATTTGCCCGTGCGCTTGTGCTTATCCACCGGGATTCCTCGCCCGTTGTCTACTACGGTCACGGACCCATCAGCGTGGATCTTGATGTCGATCCGGTCACAGAATCCGGCCATCGCTTCGTCGATGGAGTTGTCGACGATCTCGTAGACAAGGTGGTGTAGACCACGCTCGTCCGTGGACCCGATGTACATTCCGGGACGGCGCCTTACGGCCTCCAGTCCTTCGAGTACCTGGATGTCCTGGGCGGTGTACTTTGCCTTGGTTGTTACCATATGGGGGATGAAGTCCTTCCGGGGGCGAAATCGGCGTTGAAATAACCGTTTACATTATATCACAATATCGCCGATTTCGTATTGAAAATCGAGGGATTTGTGGAGTGCTACAGCGTCTTCGCCAACTCCTTGATTTGGCCCTTCCGCCAGGCGTACCTGCGGACCCTCACTTCGCCTCCTCCTGGCGGGCTGTAGGTGAAGCCGCCCACGTCCTCGGCGCCGAGTCGCTTGTAGAATCGCTGGGCTCGAGTATTCTGCTCCAGCACCCCAAGGTACAATCCGATCTCCGGCTGTGTTTCCAGCGACCACCGGGCGATCTCGCGCACCAATCCCTCGCCGATACCGCCTCCCTGCAGGCTCGCGCGTACGTGCAGATTATCGAGCAGTGTGCCCCACTGTTCATCGTCCGCGCCGTAGGCACACGCGAAGCCGACGATTGTCCCACCATCTTCCGCAACGATGACGTGTTGGTTCGGTGCCGGATCCGACACCCTTCCTTGCCAGACCTTGGTTCTGTCGTCCACGACGGGTCCGTTAAGGTACTCGTCGGCGAACGCGCCACGGTAGAACGCGCTCCAACTTTCGGCATGCAAGGCGGCGATCCCGGGAGCGTCCGCTGTGGCGGCTTCGCGAATAAACACGGGCGTCCGCCCGTTAGACGAGCTCTCGCGCCAGCAGCTCTTCCGCGATCTGGATCGCGTTCAGCGCGGCGCCCTTGCGCAGGTTGTCGCTCACGAGCCAGAACGCAATCCCGTTCGGGTGCGAGGCGTCCTGCCTGATCCGGCCAACGTACGTGTCGTCCTTGCCGGCCGTGGCCCAAGGCGTGGGGTAGTGGTTCACCGACGGCTCGTCCTGGATGTGTACTCCCGGCGACTCCTTGATCGTCTCCGAGAAGTCTTCAGGCGATATCGCCTTTGTGAACTCCGCGTGTACGGCCTCCGAGTGACCGACGATTATGGGCACGCGCACGCAAGTGGCGGATATCTGCAATTCCGGCTCGTGCATAATCTTCCGCGTCTCGTTGATGATCTTCCACTCTTCTTTCGTGTAGCCGCTCCCCAGGAACACGTCCACCTGCGGCAACACATTGAAGCCGATCTGGTGTGGGTACACGTGCGGGCGCGTCTCGTCCCCGTTAAGTACCTGCCGTGTTTGGTCCGTAAGTTCCTGCACTGCAGCGGTGCCCGTTCCGGACACCGACTGGTAAGTGTCAACGATGATCCGCTTCAACGGATTTACCTTGTGCACAGGCCATAGCACCTGGCAGAGCGGCGTCGTTGGGCAATTCGGAATCGAGATGATCCCCTTGTGTCCTCGCAGGTCTCCTGCATTCACTTCAGGCACAACCAGTGGCACGTCTGGCTCCATCCGCCAGGCGGAGCTATCGTCAATGCAAATGGCGCCGGCCTTTACCGCCGGTGGGATCAGACTCTTCGAGACCTCGGTTGTGGCCGAGAAGAACGCGACATCCACTCCCTTGAATGAATGCGGTGTTGCCTCCTCGACCTCAATCTCGCCGAATTCACCGAACGTGATCTTCTTCCCGGCCGACCGGTGCGACGCGAGCAGGCGCAACCCCTTGATCGGGAATTTGCGCTGTAACGCGATCTTGAGAAACTCCTGCCCAACCAGACCGGTCGCGCCCACGACGGCAACGTTTAGGGACTTGCTCATGTGTCAGGCCATCGTAACGAAGCGTCAAGTGAGGGGCAACGCCGCTATTCGCGGTCGCGCCATTGACCGAAGCGCCGGTTGTCATGTGCCAGCCGCACGACTTCGGCTATCCGCTTCTCACGCGTCTCTGGCCGCTTTGCTGCCAGCACTTGCTGGTAGATTGCCTTCTTGGTCGAGGGTGGAAACTTATCGAAGTAGCCTTTCGCCTGCTCATCCTTCGTTAGCGCCGCGGCAAGGTCGTCCGGCATGACCATGGCCTCGCTTGCATCCAGAGCTTCCCAGGACCCGTTTGCCTTCGCGATCTCGATAGCCGCAATCCCGGCTGGCGCCAGCCGTCCCTGCGCAGTCAGGCGCTCAATCCGCTCCTTGTTCGGCCGCGACCAGCCACTCCTTGGCTTGCGGGGAGTGATCAATAGCATAGTCCGTTCGTCGTCCACACGGTTTGCCACCGAATCGATCCAGCCGAAGCAGAGTGCCTCCTCCACGATCTCGTCGTAGGTCAAGGCCGGCTTGCCTGTGTGCTTCTTGTAGCTAACGAGCCACATTCCGGGAGACTTCTTGTGATTCGCCTCGAGCCAACTGCGCCATTCCTGCCGTGTGAGCGGGTGAAACCGCTCGTAGTCGCGGAAGCTCAAGTCAGAACCACCGCCACAACCACACCCGCTCGAACCCGGCCTTTGCCCAGTGGCGGAACCTACTGGGGCCGTGGAACCGGACCCGGGGCGGGTTCTCGTAATAGTCGCCGACGATGTAGGCGGCCTTCCCGCCTCCGGCCTCCATGAAGCACGCCCCTTGTCCGCCAAACGCCCATATCGGGTCGCGCCCGCCGATCTCGGCGGTCAGGTTCCTCGCGACGACTTCCGCCTGGCCGTGCGCGAACACCCCGGATTTCGGCAGGATCTCCCCGTTCGGCATGGGCACGCTCGCGCAGTCGCCAATCGCGTAAACATCCTCGAAGGCTGTGTTCAACTGCTCAGGATTGACTGCCACCCAGCCATCGGCGCCGAGTAGGCCACTGCTTTCAAGGACTTTCGGCACACGGTGCACCGGCGTGGAAATCAGCATGTCGAACGGCACAGCCTCTGAATTGTGGAAATTGAGCAGCCTCTTATCGTGGTTCACAGACTTCATGGTGACCCGGCCGCTAAATTTGATACCCCGCTCGGCGAGCAGCTCTCGCACTTTCTCCCCTGTAGGTTCACCGGCGGACGAAATAGGCTTCGCTTCGGGTGTGTAGATGTGAATCTCGGACTTGTCTCTCAAACTCCGTTTCCGCAGGATCGCGTCGATCAGCAAGGCGCCTTCAAACGGTCCAGGCGGGCACTTGTAGGGCAGCGACGGAACGCAGATGGCCACCCGGCCTCCCTGGAAAACGGCAAGCTCATCGCGCAACCCCTCCGCGGCGTCGCCGTGAAACCACGTCCACGCCCGGTTCAGCCCCGGCACCTCTTCGGATGAGTAGTCGACGCCGAGCGCGACCACCAGGTAGTCGTAAAGCAGGCTCCTATTAGCCGTGTGCACCCGCCTCGCGTCCATATCGATCGAAGTAACTTCACCGACTACGAACTCGATCCCCTTCTTCGAGAGCGGGCGCAGGTCGCGCGTGATCCGAGGCACTGTCCGCTCCCCCGTCATCACCCAGGGTAGCGAAGGCTCGAATGTGTAGTGCGGCGATCGATCGACCAGGACGATGCGGTGCTCCCGGCCTAGCATGCGCCGTAGCCGGCTTGCGCAGATGAGGCCACCGGTCCCGGCCCCCAGGATGATTACTGTCTTGCCCGACACTCCCTAGTCGAGACCCATCAGCGATTCCAGCCCGTAAACGAAGGCCTGCCTGCCCATTACCTCGCGTACAGCCAATAACACACCGGGCATGAACGACCCACGGTCCATCGTGTCGTGGCGGATCGTCAGCGTCTCTCCGGGCGAGGCGAACATTACCTGCTGGTGCGCCACCAAGCCCGGCAGCCGTACGCTGTGGATCGTCACACCATCCTGCTGGCCGCCCCGTGTCCCACGGATCGTCTCCCGCTCAGGCACCGGCGCGACGAAGGGTTTGCCGCGGGACTGCGCCATCGCCCGGGCCGTGGCCAGAGACGTGCCAGACGGCGCGTCGACCTTGGCGTCGTGGTGCATCTCTATGATCTCAGCGTGGCTGTAGTACTGCGCGGCGAGCCGCGCCATGTGCTGCATGAGGATGGCGCCGAGCGCAAAGTTGGGGGCAAAGACGACGCCAACCTTCTTCTTCCTGGAATCGGTCGCCAGGCCGTCGATAATGTCCGGCGAGAGGCCGGTCGTTCCGATTACCAGCCTCACATTGGCGTCTAGCGCTGCCCTCGATACTGCAGGGGTCCAGGCGGCATTCGAGAAATCGACTATGACATCCGGCCGGACCCGTCGGATCATCTGGGCGGCGTCCTGGCCCAACGGGACAATCTCATAGCCAGGAACGGGGATGTACTTCTCGCCGGAGAGCGGATCGACGCAGCCAACGGGCTGCATATCGGCCTCAGCCGCCACGGCTGCCAGTACCTCGATCCCCATCTTTCCGCTGCCGCTGACCAGCACCTTGATCATCGCGCCCAATGATACGCCACGATGGCGATGCGCTGAAAATGAGACAGGGCGCGGAATTCCGCGCCCTGTCGGTCGATCCTCGTTGGTTTACCAGCGCCGCATCGGAGCTGGAGGCGGAGGAGGTGGCGGGCTGCCGGGCTCCCGCTGGAACCCCTCGCCGCCGCCGCTCTGCTGGCTGCCACCAGAACCGCTCGGTCCGTACTGGCCGCCGCTACTACTGGAGGAGCGCCGTTGGCCGCCGCCACTGCCGCCGTAGCCGCCGCCACCCCCACCGCTTCGGCGTTGACCGCCACCACCGCCACCGCCTCCGTAGCCACCGCCACCACCTCCGGAACCGCGTGGGCGTCCGCCGTTACCGCCGCCGCCGCCACCACGCCGGTCTCGGTCGCGACCACCGCCACCGCCGCCGTAACCACCGCGTCCACCGCCACCCCCACCTGGGCCTCGGCTCGCGCGGGATGCTTCCTGGTCACGCTTCGACACTTCGATTGCCTCATCGAGGCTCAGTCCTTCGATAGTCGCTCGGCGAGAGAGATTGACGCGGCCCATGGAGTCGACTTCGATGACCATCACGTTGATTTCGTCACCTACCTTGACGACGTCCTCGGGCCGGCGCACCGGGTAATCCGCGAGGTCTTCGACCCGCACGAGGCCGTCCTTGCCGGGAAGAATCTCGACGAAAGCGCCGAAGTTCGTGAGGCGAGTGACGGTGCCGTCGTAAGTCGCGCCCAACTCGACGTCTTTGGTCAGACCTTCGATGATCGCGATCGCCTTCTGAGCCTGCTCTGCGTTCGGGGAACCGATGAAGACCGTGCCGTCGTCCTCGATGTCGACCGAGCACTTGGTCTCTTCCTGGATAGAGCGGATCACCCGGCCACCCGGCCCGATCACCGCGCCGATCTTTTCCTGCGGTACCACGATGCGGTACATACGTGGCGCGAACGGGGACATCTCGGTCCGTGGCTCAGCGATCGCCTCGACGATCTTGTCGAGGATGAAGAGCCGAGCCACCTTTGCCCGCTCGAGCGCCTGAGCAAGGATCTCGTTCGTGATCCCTTTGATCTTGATGTCCATCTGAAGCGCCGTTACGCCTTCGCGCGTGCCGGCCACCTTGAAGTCCATGTCCCCGTAGTGGTCTTCCATGCCGGCGATGTCCGTAAGGACCTGGAACGAGTCATCCTCCTTGATGAGCCCCATGGCAATCCCGGCCACCGGCGCCTTAATCGGTACGCCGCCGTCCATCAGTGCCAGTGTGCTGCCACATGTACTCGCCATGGATGAACTGCCATTACTCGAAAGAATCTCTGAGACGAGGCGGATTGTGTAGGGGAACTCGTCTTCGTCCGGGATCACCGGGAAGAGTGCCCGCTCCGCGAGGGCGCCGTGCCCGGTATCGCGCCGACTCGGGCCGCGCATGGGTCGGGCCTCGCCAACGGAGTACGGCGGGAAGTTGTAGTGGTGCAGGTAGCGCTTGGATTCCTCCGGCTGCAGGGTATCCAGTCGCTGTTGCTCGCCCATTGACCCCAGGGTCAGCGTCGTCAGCGCCTGGGTTTCTCCGCGAGTGAACAAGCCGGAACCGTGGGTTCGGGGGAGCAACCCCACCTCGGTATTAACCGGGCGAATTTCGTCCACCTTGCGGCCGTCTGGCCGTATCGCGTCTTTCAAGATTCGGTCGCGTACCACCTTCGACATGTGCTCTTCGAGCGCGGCCTTCAATTGGTCTTCCGGGTATTGTTCGCCCAGGGCGGTGATTAACTCTGCCCGCACCGCGCGCATTGCCTCGGCCCGCTCGTCCTTGGCGGCGCCGATCAGGTCCCAATCCCGGGAATTCGCGAAGTCGACTACTGCCGTCTTCACTTCGTCCGGGAGGATCGAGGGCGTGAACTCCCATTTTGTCTTGCCGATCTTCGCGACGATTTCCTCCTGGAAGGCAATGACCTCCGCGTTGACCTCCTGGGCCTTCTGCATTGCCTGGAGAAGTACCTCTTCGCTTACCTCGCTCGCACCCGCCTCGACCATCACGATCGCATCCTTCGTGCCAGCCACGACGATGTCTAGAGTGCTGTTCGCGAGCTGATCGAACGTGGGGTTCACGACAAGTTCGTTGTCGATGTATCCGATCCGGGTGCCGGAGATCGGGCCCCCGAACGGAATGTCAGACGTGGAAAGCGCGATCGACGCGCCGATGATCGACAGCAGGTCCGGGTCGTTCTCCTGGTCAGCGGAGAGTGTGGTCACCACCACCTGCACGTCATTTCGCATCCCCTTGGGGAACAGCGGGCGCAGCGGCCTGTCCGTAAGTCGCGCGGTGAGGATGCCGTCTGTGCTTGGGCGACCTTCTCGGCGGAACCAGCCGCCCGGGATCTTGCCCACGGCGTACAGGCGCTCCTCGAAATCAACTGTTAGGGGGAAAAAGTCCACCCCTGCTCTCGGCTCCGTGCCCATCGTAGCTGTCACAAGAACCACGGTGTCGCCGTACCGCAGCCAAACGGAGCCGTTTGCCTGGGCTGCTACTTTGCCGGTCTCGGCGCGCAGTGTGCGACCGCCGATCTCGCGTTCGAATACTTCTACCATCTAGTGGTCAACCTCCTGGTTGTACTAATTGCGGCACCTCGCTCCTGACCCCACTTTCGGCGGTTGATGAATCCTGGAGCGGGCATCGTCCTTCACGAGCCCTGGCTCACGCTCATCACACCCCGCGGCTGGTTACCAGCGATTCGGCGTCGGTGCGCTATCTGCGTTGATCCGCCGCAGCGGATATGGACGAAAGAAAAAAGGCCTGCGCTATCTGCGCAGGCCCAGTGATGCGATCAGTGCCTTGTATCCCGCCGGATTCTCCCGGTTCAGGTAGCGTAGGAGCCTTCGCCGCCGCCCGACGAGCATCAACAGACCACGTTGTGAGTGATGGTCCTTCTTGTTGGCCCGCAGGTGATCCGTCAACTGCTTAATCCGGTGGGTCAGGATCGCCACCTGGACTTCTGTTGAACCGGTATCCGTCGCGTGCGACTGGTACTTGGCGGTGAGTTCCGCCTTCTCCGTTTTGGTTAGCATCTACGCGCTATTTACCGTCGCTCTCTATCTTCCTTCACCGCGAGTATAGCACAGCATTTGTGGAAAACGGAACAAGCGGATCGGGGCTGAATATACTGACGCTGTCATGCCGATGCCGATTGCCCTGGTCGCGGACAGTTCGACCTGCCTCCCCGCGGACGTCATTAAGCGGTTCGGCATTGACGTGGTTCCGATTCCGGTGACGATGGGTGACGACGTGATTGATGACGGCACAATCACGCCCGAAGATTTGTTCGCCCGGGCAGAAGTGTCGGGAAAAGTGCCGCGAACGGCCTCTCCCTCCCCAGGCGCATTTCACGACGCCTATTTGCGGGAGAAAGCACGCGGCGCGGAGTCAATCCTGTGTCTCACGCTGCCCGACTCGTTCAGCGGAACGTTCGCCGCCGCCAACGCGGCCGCCGATCTGGCAGACATTCCCGTGCGAGTTGTCGATACGGGCGCGGTCGCCGCGGTGCATGGATTTGCCGTCGAGGCGGCCGCCCGAGCGCTGGCCGACGGCGAGTGTGTCGACGACGCGGTGGAAGCTGTCCACGACGTGGTGCGGCGATCCGAGCTCGTCGGCGTCATAGATTCCATGAAGTACGTGGCTCGAAACGGCCGAGTGCCCTGGCTTGCCGGACAAGCCGCATCTCTCCTCGGAATGAAGCCGGTCGTAGCTTTCTCCGGCGGACGTGCCCGTCTCACGGACCGACCGCGCAGGATAACGGATGCTATCGAACGAATCGTGCGCCGGATTGAGAGTAGCCCTTGTGGATCAGGCCCACTCGAGGCCGTGGTGCTCCACGCCGCCGCTCCCGCCCTCGCTGAGGCACTGGCAATGGCGGCGAAAGGACGACTGGATATCGATGCCATCAGAATTGCCGAGTGCGGCCTCGCGATGGCCGCCCACGTTGGTCCCGGTTTCGTTGCGCTCGGCGTCCGCCACGCATGACTAATTCACCTGCCGTGCCCAGGAAATCGCCCCGTCGCACCGCCGACACCAACAAGCTCGAACGATCCCTCGGTAAGCTTCCCGACGCCAGCACCGTGGCGGCTCTTGTGGTGATGACCGGTCTCCCGGGCAGCGGGAAGTCCCACTTCGCTCGTCTCCTCGCGGAACACTGGCCGGCTGTCATCCTGGACAGCGATGCCCTCCGCAAAGTGCTCTTCAAGACCCCCGCTCATTCAAAGCGCGAGCACCAGCGGCTCTTTCCCGCGATGCACGAACTTATAGACCGCCTGCTGTCGCGAGGAGTTTCCGTCATCGTTGATGCCACGAATCTCAAGGAGGAGCACCGCGGGCCGTACTACGCCATAGCGAAGCGACATCGGGCTCGGCCTGTTCTCATCCGGACGTGGGCGCCGAAATCCGTCGTAAAGGAGCGCCTGAGGAACCGGGGATCGACAATCGACGGCGCTGATCGATCGACAGCAACGTTAGAAGTCTACGAGCGGATGAGCAAAGACGTGGAGCGGATCACGCGTGCGCACATCTCGGTCAACACCGCTCTCCCGTTGGACTCGGCGCTGGACAACGTCCTCGAACAACTGCAAAGTTGATGTACAGCATGCGCAGAGTACGCTTCTGCACCGGGTTCATCGGCCTCGCGATTGTCTCCTGTACCGTGCTCATCTCAGCCTGTGCTGACGAAGCCGGCGCTCCGACTGGCGACGAGGGAGACACGAGCGCCCTCTCGAAGTGGGATGCGGAACCCGTGGAGGACTATCCCTATCCGGTCGAGATGCTTGTCAACGAAGCGCCGTCTGCGGACGGACGCCACTACGGGCAGGGCGAGTTTGCCGGCTACAACACCACCGAATACGGAACAGTCCCTCCGACCAGTGGCAAGCACATCGGTGAACTTGCCATGCCGGGCGTGTACGACGGGATACCGATACCCAACGAGGTCGTCGTCCACAACATGGAGCACGGATACGTGATTGTCTGGTACAACTGCAACGCCGATCCGATGCTCAACTCCGAGGGTTGCGGCCAACTGTTGAACACACTCACCGCCTGGGCTGAACCGCTGGTCGCCGGCGGCCGCAGCCTCGTCGTCACCCCGCACTCGGAGACTGAGTCGCGAATTACTCTCACAGCCTGGCAGTTCCGGGACGTGATGGAGGAGGTGGACCCCGAGCGAATTCAGGTTTTCATCGACACGTTCGAGTGCCACTACGACCCTGAAGACACCTGCGGATGAAGCGGCCTCCGGTTCTCGTGGTCAGGGCCAGAATAGATGACTCACGCATGGATGAGTTCGTGCGCTGGTACGCTCGTGAACACCTGCCTCATGTGATGCGGATTCCGGGAATCGCCAAAGCCTACCGCAGCATCTGCAGGCGCGCCGGCATTAACTGGACTGCCCTTTACGAGTTGAAAGACGACGCCTCAGTCCGTAAAGCGATTTCCAGCGGCGAAGCGGACCAGGCGCGCCGGGACTGGGAACCGTGGCTACCCCATGTTTCAGAACTGAGCATCGAGGTCTACGCACAGCTCGGGCCCCTGAGCATGTTCCACCACCACAACTAGTCGGCACTCGCTGGGGCCAATTCATCGTCACGAAGTAGCCAGCGCCTGACCCTCGCCGACGGAACACGCCGCACGCCCCGGTCCAGCGCCGGGTACAAATGAACCTGCAGGATTCGGGCGATCCCCAACCCGGCCAGCGCCACGATCCCTCCCGCGACAGCGTCCAGAAAGAAATGGTTCCCGGTCAGCGTGATGGCGAACAGCTGCGACACAGGCAGGAATATCCCGATGGCGAGCGCCGGCCACACCCATGGCTTTTCACGGAAGGCCATTACCACGGCAATCCCCAGCAAGAAGTCCCATCCGAAGTGCAGGCTTGGCATCGCCGCGTAGGGGTTCACGAACGCTCGCGTCGACTGGCTATCGTAGGCGTACCCCAGGTACTCCTTCATCGTGTCGAAGAACCCGGTGACGTAGATAGGTGCGTTTGGGTCGTATTGCGCCGCCAATTCGTCTAGCTCGCGCGGAGGAGCGACCGGGTAGAGCCAGTAGATCAGGAGCGCGATGGCGCCGGACGCAAGAAATGAGTCCCGCACGAACGTGTAGTTGTTGCGTCGGTAATAGTACAGCCACATCCCGAACGCGATGATCAGCGGAAAGTGCAGGTAGAAGTACGTGTAGTTCATCAACTGGGCCAGCCACCGGTAGTCGACGATCCACGCGTTCATCTCGCCTTCCCAGAAGATGCCCAGCGACCGCTGGATGTCGATTACGTCCCTTGCGTGCCAGTACGCGGCTTCAGGCTTGTCTACGACGGCACCTCGGACCCAGAAATAGAGCAGAAACGCGCACGCGATGATCGCGGCTTCGAGGATGTCGCGACGGCTAAATGCGGGGAGCCATTGGCGCCACTGCCTGGGAGCTGGACGCGACTCCATGCTGTCCTAAGCGGGTACGGTCGGGCGGAATGCTTCCGTGAAGAACTGGCGGACCCGCCAGCCCTCCTTGCGAGCGAGGACGGCCAACCCCAACCCAATCATCCCCACGATGTACCCGGCGACGCAGTCCAGGATCCAGTGATTGCCAGTGACGACGACCGTGACCGACATCAGGAGCGGCATCAATACGGCCCAGCCACGAACGATCGGATTCTTCACGCATGAGGCGATCGCCAGGCAGATCAGCAGATTCCACGCGATATGCAAACTCGGCATTGCCGCGTACTCGTTCACGAACCAGCCCGAACTCTCGTAGTTCACGCTGGAAAACAGGCGGAGTGTGTCCACCGCCCCGAACTCGCCCGGAAGGAAGCGTGGCGGCGCCAACGGGAACAGGTTAAACGATACGAGGGCGATCGCGCCCGAGATGAAGAAAGCGTTCCGGAACAGCGTGTAGGTTGAGCGATTAGTGAAGAACAGCCACACCGCGGCAGCACCAATGAGCCAGAAGTGGCCGTACGTGTAAATGATGTTGAAGAACCGGACCAGCGGCTCGCTGCCCAGGATTAGAGCCTGGGCCTGGCTCTCGTAGCCCACGGCGATCGTCCGCTCGAACTTGATCAGATCGATCGCGTTGTAAGTGGCCTCGATCTCGCGTCCGGACGAACCCATCCGGACAAGCGAGTACAGCATGAAAGCGATGGCAAGGAGGAGGAGATCCGCCATGCCATTGCGCCAGATGAAAGATGCGCCTCGGGCGATGTCGCGGGTCATAGTAACTTCAGGCTGAGAACGTAAACGTCATATTAACACACGATTAAACGCAGGCCAACGGATTTACGGCGAACCGTGGACGCCAAATTTCCCCTTGATTGCCTTGCCGTGTGGGAAGGCCGTCCCGTATACTCCGCACCGGAATATGTCCCGTCGAGCGGGGCACGAAAGGAGGGCCGCGGAAGCGGCCTCATTCTATGTCAGCGATAGTGGTAATTGGGGGACAGTGGGGTGACGAAGGCAAGGGCCGCATCGTCGATCTCATCGCACAAAAGGCATCTGTAGTCGCCCGCTACTCAGCCGGGAATAACGCCGGGCACACCATCATCAACGAACTGGGGGAGTTCAAACTCCACCTCGTGCCGGCTGGCATCTTCCACCGCGACAAGATCTGCGTCATCGGCACCGGAGTCATGGTCGACCCACGCGAACTCCTCAACGAGATCGACCACCTGGAGCAGCGCGGTGTTGTCGTCCAGAACCGCCTCTTCGTAAGCGACCGCGCCCAGGTGCTCATGCCCTGGCACCGCGCCATCGATCTTGCAGACGAGAAGTTGCGGGGCGCGGACGCCATCGGCACCACGGGCCGCGGTGTAGGCCCCGCCTTCCAGGACAAGGTCGGCCGCGCTGGCATTCGAGTCGCGGATCTCGTCAACCGGGAAGAATTAAGCTCAATACTGTCCTTCCTGGTCCCATACAAGAACGCCGTACTGGAGAAGCTCTATGGCGAGGCGCCTGTCTCGCTCGACGAAGTGCTGGAGGAGTACGCAGAATATGGCCGCCGGCTCTCCCCCTTCGTAGCAGATACGGCGGATATCGTGCAGCGGTCCGTCCGTGCTGGCGAGACGGTGCTCCTTGAGGGTGCGCAGGGTTCGCTCCTTGATGTCGACACAGGGACCTACCCATATGTGACGTCGTCCGTTCCGTCGTCCGTCGCCGCTGGCGCTGCCATCGGCATGGGCGTTGGCCCTACCCAGATCAGCAGCGTCCTCGGCGTCTACAAGGCCTACAACACTCGCGTCGGCAACGGCCCATTTCCCACGGAGCTGTTGGACGAAACCGGGGATCTTCTTCGCGAAGGCGGTCCCCGGCCGGAATACGGCTCTACCACCGGGCGCCCGCGCCGCTGCGGCTGGTTCGACGGCGTCGCCGCCCGCTACACCGCCCGTCTCAACGGTCTAACCGGTGCCGCGTTGACCCGCCTCGACGTTCTCGACACCTTCCCGACCATCAAAATCTGCACTTCCTACGAAGTTGATGGCCGCACCGTTGACACGATGCCCGCCAGTTTGCACGACCTCAACGCAGCGGAGCCTCAGTACGAGGAGGTCGACGGGTGGAATCAAGATACGTCGGGCGTGCGGCACTTCGAAGACCTACCCTCGCAGGCACAGCACTTCGTCCACCGCATACAGGACATCCTCGAGACGCCCATTTGCCTTGTGTCGGTCGGACCCGAGCGAGATCAGGCGATTAGCCTCCGTGGAATCGTCTAGCCTCCCCTCCGTCGAGATCGAGTATTGCCGCCGCTGCCGCTTTCAGTTGCGAGCGGCGTGGCTCGCACAAGAAATCCTGGGCACCTTCGAAGATAATCTCAGCTCTGTAGCACTCGTCCCCTCAGGCGGCGGAATCCTCGAAATTCGCGTTGACGAAGAAGTCGTTGCCTCGAACCGCGACGGTGCGCCCATGCCTGATGTTAGCGACGTGAAACGCGCGATTCGCGATAGAGTGGCGCCAGAACGACGCATCGGTCATGAGAGCGAATCTGAGAACTAGAAGCGGCCCGGAGGCGAGTTAAATCCGTCAAACGGGGAATTGCGGCTCTCCCAGCGGCGGTTTCTGAGCAGCCTCTGCACCTCTCGCTCCGCATCGAACGCCGGTTGCTCGGTGTCGTCTGCCAGTGGTTCGTGCTCCGCCACCGCGACGCTGGCCTCGGGAAGCGGCTGCGCCTCGCGCGATGTGACGACCGATCCTTCCGGTGGCAGTAGCTCGGCGAGCGTAGGCTCGCGCCGCTCAAACTCATCGTCTCCGCCGAAACTGATCACGGCACCCGCCGGCGCTTCTCCGGCATCGACGATCATTCCCGCGTCCGCACCCTCGGTGCGCAACGAGTGGCCAACCGCCATCTCCTGGATTGCGACAGTGGAAGGCTCGACCAGCACTGCCTCCTCAGTAGCCGCCCCGATCTCCGCTGCGATCTCCACGGTCGATTCCATCGCGGCTGTTCCCTCGGTCACCTCGGCGTAGCAGGCGTTTTCACGCTCCACTGGATCGATGGCCGAGTCAGTGAACGGATCGGCGAGCGGCCGTACGTAGGCCACGGCTGCGAGGGACTCTTCCTCACCTGGTGAAGGAGCGCCCGCATCAGGCTGAGTTTCCTCGAACGGCGACTCCGTGTGCCTGAACACGTAAGCTTCTTCGAGGGACGCTTCGTCCGGATCGGCGAACACTGCCGGAATCTCGACATCCGGTTCCACGGGTGCCTCTGGAATCGGCGTCTCCACTGGTGGCTCAGCCACCGCAACATTCTCCTCGATGACAGGAAGACTAAGTTCCGGGATGATCGATTCCGCTTCTTCCCCCGCAACAATTCCCTCTGCCTGGAAGAACTCAGGAATGATCGACTCTATTGGCTCCTCATCCTCGATCGCCAGCTCAGTAACCCCGGCTTGCTCTTCAACGATCGGCTGAACAGGTTCTGGGGCAGTCACCTCAATCGGTGGCTCTGCCACAGCAACGCTGTCCTCGATCACCGGCACCTTGTACTCCGGAACGATGGATTCCTGCTCAACGTATCGGTCGACCGCGGCCTCAGCCTGCGCCACCACGGGCGCCGCTGCGATAGCAGGAGCAACGCCGTCGATCATTGGCATAGGCGCCGTCGTGGGCAGGATGCTCACGCAGTCCAGTTCCTCTCGCAGCTGTGTGAACGCGGCCCAGTAGATGAGTACGTTGCCAAGCGAAAGTCCGCGCTTTACCTCGAAGCGGGTGAAGGAGTGGGCACTCTCGATGTCCAGGAACGAAACGACGTAGACAACGTCGGAGTACTCGTTTGCCCGAACGAGGACAAGGGCCTCGACGTGCATCCCCTCCTGGGGCGTCGGCCGGTCGTGCATTGCCCAGAACGCGTGCGTACCGCGGCGCGCGTCAGGACGAAGAGTGGCTACGAAGTCTTCTGCCTGACCCGCTCTCGGAAAGAAACGAAGCCTGAAGGAACTGATCCCCGCAACATCAGGTTCGAGCACTGCCAGGTAAGGGCCGGTGGGTTCTGGCTCTTGCCCGATCTGCTCTTCGACGATCGGCTCGTCGATCACCTCGGCTTTTCGACTGAGAACACTCAGGATACCCATGGATAACCTCCGGAACGGGACGCCAGGGCGGTAAGATGCCCACGATAAAGTGTCACCAAAGCAGAGAAATAGACGGCTTATGCCCGTCGTTCGCTACGAAACCGGGTGAAAATCCAGCCCTCTTAACCCAATCTCCGCCTGGGCTGACGAATGACTAGGGGTTTACTTGCACCTTGAGGGACTTCGAGGACTTATCCGCCGCTGTGGCAAAGGCAGCCGCCGCCTCGGACAACGGGTAACGATGAGTCACCATGGATCGGACGCGCTCCCCGTGTTGGTCGAGGATACTGAGCGCCGTATCGAAGTCCGAGCGAATGCCCGGCCGGCAGTAGGTGATGCCGCCGACCACGGTGACTTCTTTCAGGACCAGTCCCAGTGCGTGAATCGGCGTCGCCTGACTGAAGATCCCGAGCACGGAAACCCTGCCGCCTGGCCGCACGATTCCCAGCGCCTGCGACAGTGTCGGGGCCGAGCCACCTATCGTCTCGACAACAACGTCGAACCCTTCCGTTTCCAGCCCCGCTGTCTCACCATCCTTCACGACTCGCGATGCGCCGGCCCTCGTGGCGGCTTCTGCCTGGTGCTCGTAGCGGTACGTTGCAACGACCTCCGCACCCGCTACCTGCGCCGCAAGCACAGCCAGGACGCCGATCGTTCCGCTCCCGAGGACCAGCACGCGATCGCCGGCCGTGACGTTTACGATGTGGAGTCCGTGGACCGACACCGCCAACGGCTCCGCCAGCGCTGCTATTTCAAAGTCCATCTCGTCTGGCATCCGATAGAGTCCGTACGCCGGGAAGGTGAAGTACTCCGCCAGTCCACCGTTGTGGTAAGAGCCGGTGAGGATACGCTTCGGGCAAAGGTGGTACCGGCCCGAGCGGCAATAACCGCAGTTGTCACATCGTCGCACCGGCTCAACGGCGACGCGGTCTCCCACCGACCATCCTTCAACGCCCTCGCCCAGGGCCGCGATCTCCCCACTGAGTTCATGCCCCGGCGAGGTCTTCGGCGAAGCAGGGAAGTCGCCGTGATAGAAGTGCAGATCAGACCCGCAGATACCGCACGATCGGATGCGGATGAGCACCTCGCCGGCTGGAGGCTGCGGGTCTGGTGTTTCGCGGACCTCGATGGTCTCCTTGCCAGTGCAATACGCGGCGAGCATGGCGTGATTCTAGCAGCCCGGAGAGGCTCAGTTACAGGTCGTGTTGTAACTTGGGCTCAATGTCGAGATGTCGGCGAGATTGACGCTGAAACTGGCGTTTAGGTCGAACCTTGAGTCGTAGTTGGCCTGACCGGGAAAACTGTTGTACGACGTCGAGAACCGGGAAACGTCGGACAGATTGACTCGCCTGTCGTCATTATTGTCAGCAGGCCAAGCATCCTGGATCTCATCGTTCGTGACCGGCGTCGCTGGGCACTGCGCCTGCGGATGCGTGCCCACGAACAACTCCCTGTTGCCGATGAACCCGTCTCCGTCACATTCGTATGGCTCGGTCCCTTGTGCGAGGGACTCGTCTACCAGTCCGTCGCCATCGTCATCTACCAGCAGATGCGCTCCATCGATTCGCTCCGGTTGTAGCGATGGGTCCATCGGATCACCACCGCAAAGCAACTCATCCACGTCGCCGGGCAATACGTTGTCATCGTCCTCATCACACGAGTCACCCAGCCCGTCGCTATCCCCATCGGCCTGATCGATATTGACTGCCGAATCACAGTTGTCCGCTGCGTCGGCGATCCTGTCTCCGTCCGTATCGGTGCATAGGCCCGAGTCAGGGCCAGACACCAGCGTTCCGGGCCAGACGGCGTTGACGGGGATGGGGGTGGCGTTTTGGCCTAACAGGCTGGCTGGATCCACCACGATGGGCGTGATCCCGGGCGCCGCAGCTTCCAGGGTCAATCGAAGCAGCACACCTGTTCCGCTTTCGGCCTGGCCGCCTAGGTCTATCGCGCCTCCGAACCACGACCCATCCTGATCCGGTGTGGCATCCGAGAGCGAGGTAGGATCAGGGTCGCCGGGGCTTGCGGCCAATATCTGACGGTCATCAGCAGCGACTATTCGTACAACATCAGGGTTATAGCTCAGGGCGAAGTCAAAGGCATGAAGCGGAGAACTCCCCGGTATGGCGTGTGGCGCAACCACGATGTCGACAGTTATGCGATCGATGGCATCCTCATCCCCATCGAGCAGCCCGTTGGGATTTACTCGACGGCACCAATCCACGCTCCCGGCTGAGTTCGGAAGGTTTGGCGGAGTCGAGTCGTCCTCGAGATCGGTAGCCACCTCCAGGAATCCGCATGTGACAGGGGGGCCGGTTGTGGCCTGCAGATCGCGCAAGAAAACATCGTCAGTGGAGTTCGTATCGCCCGCAGTAACGTCGCACGCCTCAGAGTAGAAGGCGGCGGATCTGCCGTCTTCGCTGATGTTAACCCCGCCGGATAGCCCTGCCAGTTGCTGGCCGGACGGGTCCACAGTAACGCGATTCGTCGTACCCGTTTGCAAGTCATGTACGAAGCCATCCTGAGCTCCATTGGTGTCACCCTGGACAAGGTTCGACGCGAGCGACGAGAGGGCGACATACCTGCCATTGTCTGAGATGATCGCGTCAAGAGTATCGTTATTGGCCTCAAAACCTCCTGAGCTCACACTGACGCGCGTCGTGACCTGCGTCTGGCGATCTCGTACGAAAGCATCGAAGCGCTCGTTCGTATCCCCGGCCACGAGGGTGCTGGCGGCGGAAACGAATTCGACCACACGTCCGTCCGCGCTGACGCTAGCGTCGGTTGAGCCTGCGTTAGCCTGCACACCGGCGGCTCCTAGGCTTATTCGCTCGATGGAATCAGTGTCGCGATCGTAGACGAAGATGTCTGATACGTCGTTCGTGTCCGATGGGACAAGATTGGCGGACTTTGATCCGAAGGTGACATACCTCCCATTTCCACTGATCGCCGGAGCGTTCGAACAGTCGATGGTCGTCGGGCAATATGCGGGCACTCCCAGGTTGCTCTGGCTTATCAGCTCCGTCGTGTTGTTCAGGGTGTCTCGAACGTAGATGTGTCGCTCGATTTCTCCCGGAAAGCCCCATTGAGCGACCGCACTGAAAGCGACGAACCGGCCATCGTCGCTTACGGAGGGTGCCTCACTTCCATTCGTCGATTGTCCGCCAGTTGGGGACAAGCCAACGAGGATCGTGGTGTCGGCCTGGCGGTCACGGAGGAACGCGTCCCCATCACCATTCGTGTCTCCAGGGACCAGATTTGACGACGATGACCAGAAAGCCACAAACCTCCCATCTGCACTGATGTCTGCAAACTGACCAGTACCCGGAACGCCGCCGCTCGACACGCTGACCAGGTCGACGGCGCCTGTGAGGGTGTCCTTGACGGCGACTTCCGAGATGCTGTCATAGTCGCCCGGATAGAGATTCGAGGCCTCTGTACTGAAGGCGACGTAGCGTCCGTCGGGTGTCATGCCCCCGGGATAGACCAGGCTCCGGCCGTTCAACTGTTCGCCTGAGGCAGTAACGCTAACTCGCACGGTAGTTCCAACTCCCTCGCTGGCGTCTGACAGAACCATCGCGGATGTCGCCACTGCAAGGGCGACAACAACGGCTACGCGAATCGGAGTCATATCCTCCAGGTGTTCATGGAACCAACCACATCCTACGCCAGGCGCTCCCCTTGTCAACGCTGTTCTAACTGCAACGTTGTAACTACGCGCAAAGTCGACCCTTAGCTCGATGGACTCGCGTTTGTAGCCATACCTCGCCCAGCCTATACTTGAATCCACCCCAGGAGGTGTCCGATGGTTGTCGAGACCGGAACCGATACCGTTAAGCGTGGCCTTGCCCAGATGCTGAAGGGCGGCGTCATCATGGACGTCGTCACGCCGGAGCACGCGAAGATCGCCGAAGAGGCTGGCGCCTGCTCCGTCATGGCCCTCGAGCGTGTTCCGGCTGACATCCGCGCCGACGGTGGTGTCGCCCGCATGTCCGACCCGGAGATGATCCAACGCATTATGGACGCTGTCAGCATCCCTGTGATGGCGAAGGTGCGCATCGGCCACTTCGTCGAGGCCCAAATCCTCCAGGCGATGGGGGTCGACTACATCGACGAATCGGAAGTGCTGACCCCCGCGGACGAACGGCACCACATCAATAAGTGGGACTTCACGGTCCCCTTCGTATGCGGCTGCCGCGACCTCGGCGAGGCCCTCCGCCGCATCGGCGAAGGCGCCGCCATGATTCGCACCAAGGGCGAAGCCGGCACCGGTGACATCGTCGAGGCAGTGCGCCACATGCGCACGGTGCAGGACAGCATACGCAAGCTCCGGAATATGCCCGACGACGAGCTGATGTCCGAGGCGAAGAACCTCGGCGCACCGTATGAGCTGCTCAAGGAGACGAAGGAGCTCGGCCGTCTGCCGGTCGTCAATTTCGCCGCTGGCGGCGTGGCTACACCAGCCGACGCCGCACTCATGATGCAGCTCGGCGCAGACGGAGTCTTTGTAGGGTCGGGCATCTTCAAGTCCAGCGATCCTGCGCGCCGTGCTCGGGCTTGCGTCCAGGCGGTCACGCACTACAACGACCCGCACGCCCTCGCCGAGATCTCGAAGGGGCTGGGTGAGCCGATGACCGGGATCAACGTCAGCGTGATGCCGGACGAAGATCGGCTAGCGCAACGCGGCTGGTAAAGCAGTCGAGCCAACTCCACGAGTCGCGTAAACAGGGCGGTTGATACGCACCCGTAACGCCCCGGCCGCCTGATCCTACTTGACAGAACGCCGATAGAATCACCGACAATAGACAATATACGCCCCCAATTCACGGAGGAATCTTTCATGCTTCGAACATTACGTAGGTTAACCGCGCCCGTTATGGGCGTCGTTCTTCTTGCTGCGCTGTCAACAACGATCGCCAGTGCCGATGGCCCAAACTGGACCACAGTCTCTAACGAGTTCCAGGGACCTATATTCGGCCTGGCGACCGCCCCGGACGGCAGTCTCGTGGTTCCCGATGCCGGCGCGGGCCCAACCGAAATCCGCAAAGGCAATACATCCCTGATCAAGAGCCACCCAGGTATCACGGATATCGCGCCAATAGGCCGTGGCAACATGCTTGCCCTGGGTGGTGGTGAAGTTGAAGGCGGCCTATACCGGATTTCTAAAGGGCACACCGAACTGATCGCCGACATTCCCGCTTTCGAGGCAGAGAACGACCCGGACGAAGACGGCGTCGAGTCCAATCCATTTGACCTGGCGCGCCTGAACGGTCACCGGACGCTCGTCGCGGACGCTGCCGGCAATAGCATCCTGACGGTCGACAACAAGGGAAACGTGGACTGGGTCGCGGTTCTTCCCGAACAGTTCGTCGCTACACAATGGCTGAAGGACCTGGTATGCCCCACTGAAGATCCGGAGATTGCGTTCGTCTGTGAACTGCCGGAAATGGTACCGGCCGACCCGGTCGCAACTACAGTCGCTGTCGGCCCGGATGGCGCCTACTACGTCGGTGAACTAACCGGATTCCCGGGAACGCCGGGGACATCGCGTGTGTGGAGGATAGAGTCAGGGTCTCTCCATGTCCGATGCGGAACTGACCCCGGCTGTACCCAGGTCGACATCGACCCATTCACGTCCATCATTGACATCAACTTTGGTCCTGACGGGACGATGTACGTGGTCGAATTGGATGAGGCAAGTTGGCTTCTCGCCGAGGAAGGGCTGGGCGTGGGCGGCACGGTTAATGCCTGCACCGCCAGCGGCGGTAGCTGGGATTGCTCGGAGGTGGCCACCGGCCTACCCTTCCCCACCGCCGTCGCCATCAGCGGTGACTCGATCTACGTCACCCTGTTTGGTGCTATCCCCGGTCAGGCCGAGGTCGCGCTGCTGAATTAATCAGGACTGCCATGAAAACGGAGTGGGCGCCCCAAAACGGGGCGCCCACTCTACCATCCGCCATCCGCCGCCCTAGTTGAGCACCTTCACGAGGTTCGCGAAGTATGTTGAGCCCTCTACGTGATCGACGCCCACCTTCACCAGCTTCCCAACCGCTATCGTGCCAATCACGTCAGCGAACTCGTAACACACTACCCGCACCTGCGCCTCAACCTGCACATGAATGATGAACTCGCCCGGGTTGTGCGAGATCACCGTTCCCTGGAAGTACTCTCCCGCTGCCTCGGTCTTCACGATGATCTTCTTCGCCAGGAACGAGCCGTCCCCCATCTTGTAGGCGTAGACCGAGACCTGCTTCCCCACCTGCGGCGCCGGTCCTTCCCACTGCGTGCCTCCGTCCCACTTCACGGTCAGCGTGGCATCCCACGCGTTGACGCCCATGGACGCTCCGTTTATCCATGCGATGGGACCTGAGAACTCCGCGGTCTTCACGGTGATGTGGCTTGCGCTGACCGATCCGTCCGCGTTCTTCGTCCCCTTCACCATCACCTTGGCACCCACGGCCGGATCGCCGGACCACTGCGTTTGCGCGACAAAGTACACGACCAGCGGCCCGTGGTCCGATTCAACATTGAGGTGAGCACCACCGATTGAGGTGATCACACCATAGAACTCGCCGTACTCGGCCTGATGCTCCTTCTCGTGCACCTTGATGTGAGCGGCGACAATCGTCCCATCGCCGTAGACCAGCGCCTCCACCCGGACGGATACGCCGGATACCAGGTTGCCCACGAAGGCGGTTGATCCATTGAACAAGATCGTGACCTTCGTGCCGTCACCTTGCTTCAGCATGAACTGCCCACTCCCGACTTCCTTGGCGTAGCCTTCGAACACTGCTCCTGTTGGCGCTGCCGGTGGCGGAGCCTCCTGGACGGGCGCAGGTGTGACCTGCGGCGCTGGTGTCGCAGGGGCTGGAGTAGCGGCCGGAGTCGGTGTCTCCTTCGGCTTCGCCACTGACTCTTCCGGCAGCACGCGCACCTTTAGAGCAACAAGACGGTCACCAGACTTCTTGCCGAGGACAGCCACGAAGTCGTCCACCGCCACGCCGTCAATCTCGTGCCCTGCGACGTCCTTGAAGACCGTGTCGTCTCCAATCGCAAACTCTGTCCTGTCCTCACCCTTCATCACGACCAGGTGCTCTGTGTCCACCTCCACGACCTTGCCCTTGACCTCTACGGTCGTTGCCGACTGATCCTTGCCGCCAAATGGGGCGCCAAAGCCGCCTCCGCCTGATGCGGCCACGAGGCCGACAGACATCAGGAACAACGCCCCGACGAAAGCCCCCACGACGTGCGCAAACTTCATAACACCAAACACCGCTTCCTCCTTCCCAGCCCCCACCGCCACGCTCTGCATGAGTCGCTGCCTTGCCGCCGCTTTGCCCGGGCCGGCCGCCGGGAGGCGAAGCCCCCTGAAAACCGCCGCCGAAGCCAGGTAAGGCGCCAATTCCGCCGCGTACTCAGCATTCCCGTCGAGACAGGACTGGACGCTATCTCCCTTCCTTATCCGCTCAAGACACTCTTCGAGTAGTCGCCTGAACTCCATCATTTGCTCCCCACCTCCTCCGGGGTCGCAGCCCCGGCCAGGATCCGCCGCACCGACCGCAATGCCCTGAATTCCAGGGCCTTCACCGCGTTCTCGTTCTTGCCCAGGAGAGCGGCAGTCTCCGCTATGCTCAGTCCCTGGATAAAGCGGCCCACCAGCACGAATTGCTGATCGAGGGTCAACCGCTTCATCGCCGCTGCCACCGACTGCCACAGTGCAACCTGCTCGGCCTCATCCAGCGGTGCGGCCGCTTGAGCGGAATCATCCGCCAGCGGTGCGGTCCTGGAGCGGCTGCGTTTACGATGATAGTCGGCGCACAGATTGTGCGTAATCCGGTATAGCCACGACACCAACGGCGTTCCCCGGTACCTGTACCGGCCGATCCCCTTCCAGGCCTCCAGGAACACTTCAGCGGTGATGTCCTCGGCCGCTCCGCGGTCGCCCGCCTTACACAGCGCGAACGTGAAAACGTGATCGTAGTAGCGGTTGAAGATCTCGTCCCAGGCGGCGGCGTCAGCCAGCTGGGCGCGATAGATCAGCGCCCCTTCTTCGTCAGTGACCTCGTCGTGCAGTACTTCTCGAATTGCCATAAACATGACCTGTCAACAGACACATCCGGTTCTACAGAGCGGAAGTTACGGGCAGTGGTTACACGTTTGCCAAACATTAACGGACGACTGTAAGCCGGTCGTCACGTGGTAGCGCGCAATCGTGCGATAAAATGTTAGCCAGAGATGCCAACAATCGGGGTACTCGCCCTCCAGGGCGATTTCATTGAGCACGAGGCCGCCCTTCGCAATCTTGGTGTGGAGGCACATCAGGTCCGTTCGGCCGCCGAATTGCGCGGGTTAGATGGCCTCATCATCCCCGGAGGAGAGAGCACCACGTTTTGCCGCCTGCTGGAAGACTTCAACCTGTATAGCCCCGTTGGCGCCTTCGTCCGCTCGGGCGCCCCGGTCTGGGGCACATGCGCCGGGATGATCGTCCTGGCGCGCACTGCACACGGTCTGACCTACCCCACGCTTGAGGCGCTGGACGTCGAAGTTGACCGCAACGCCTACGGCCGGCAGGTCGATAGCTTCGAGGCAGACATCGAGGTTCCGACATTTGGCGCCACTCCCTATCACGCCATATTCATCCGCGCGCCAGTTATCTTGAGCATTGGTGCTGGCGTCGAAGTGCTGGCGTCGTGCCAGAGGAGAGAGGGCGAGCAGGCGAAGCCTGTCGCGGTCCGGCAGGGCAGCCTCCTCGCCACGTCGTTCCATCCTGAATTGACGCCAGACAAGCGATTTCACCAGTACTTCTTGGATATCGTGAATTCCTCGCGAACAACGATAGGCGCGAAATGACCAGCGCCCGGACACCTCTGCCCACCGATATAGTCGCCCTCGTCTCTTTCGACGGGCGCGTCTATCCGAATGAGGCCAAGCCCCTCGAACGCCTCGGCGTGGCGGAACGAACGCATCCCCTTGAGGAAGCGATCGAGCAGTGGTTCTCTTTTGCCACCGGTAAGCAGACATGGGTCAGCGTTCGCGGCGCCACCATCCGCGGCCTCATCTCCGCCCGCCCCCGCGCCAAGCGCACCACCTGGGAGGTCGAGGTCTTGATTGATGCCTCCGACGATGAAGCCACGGCCCTCTCACTGTTCGCACGCATGACCGAAGGTGTGAAGAAGCAAAAGGCCGAGCGCGTGTTCCTCAGGCTCGAGGAGGAGAGTTCGATGATCGACGCTTCCCGCCGCGCTGGATTCTTCCAGTACAGCACCGAGACGCTTTACCGCCGCGATGCTGCCGATTGGCGGCCCGCCGGAGAACCACCACGCTTGAGGCCCCGGGCAAAGGGTGACGCGTTCCACGTCTACCAGCTCCACACCCGGACTGCACCGGCAAACGTTCGTGCCATCGAATCCCCGACTTTCCGCGACTGGCAGGCTGTTGCCGAAAAATGGGGTGGCCGTTGCCAGGAGTTCGTCGAGGAGACCGAAGGCGTCGTCGCGGGCTGGGTGAGGATTTACCCCGGAACCGTAGGACGCATCTACGCGATTTCCGCGACTGACGACTACGAGACACTTCTCTCGGCGGGTCTCGAAGTTCTACAGGACCGCGACGTATTCTGCCTCGTGCCCGACCACCAGGTTGCCCTCGGCAGCGCACTGACGAACGCTCGCTTTGAAGTTGTCGAGCGATACGCTTGCATGGCCAACCGCCTGACCAGGGCCGTCGAGGAACTGGCGCCCGAACACAGTGGAGAGGCAATACCTGTTTCTTAGACCATGCTGAACATCACCGACGATCTCGACACCCTACTCGATGTGCTGCCGCCTACGATCGCTGAGGCAGTGCGCGAGCGCTCGAACAACTATGCACTCCTCGAAGTCGTGATGGACCTCGGAAGAATCCCCGAGGCTCGCTATCCCAATGAGGAGGCCATCCTGAGAGAGCGCGAGATTACCGAGGAAGATATCGACTTCGTCGTCTCCCGAATCGGCGATTTTACGAGTGACAATCGGGCTGGCATCGAGCGCACTCTGCACCGCATCTCCTGCATCCGCAACCGCCGGGGCCGGATCATCGGCCTCACTTGCCGGGTCGGCCGGGCCGTATTCGGCACCATCCGCATCATCGAGGACCTCATCCGCTCCGAGCACAGCGTCCTTCTTCTTGGCCGCCCCGGAGTTGGCAAAACGACCATGCTCCGCGAAGTTGCCCGCTTCCAGGCTGATGAACTTAATCGGCGGGTGGTCGTCGTTGACACGTCAAACGAGATTGCCGGTGACGGGGACATTCCTCACCACGGGATCGGCACCGCCCGCCGCATGCAGGTTCCCTCGCCGGAACTCCAGCACGCCGTGATGATCGAGGCTGTCGAGAACCACATGCCCGAAGTCATCATCATCGATGAGATCGGGACCGATCTCGAAGCGGCAGCAGCTCGCACTATCGCCGAGCGCGGCGTACAGCTCGTCGCCACCGCCCACGGCAACTCCCTGGAGAACATCATCATGAACCCGACCCTCTCCGACCTCGTCGGAGGCATTCAGTCGGTGACGCTCAGCGACGAAGAAGCCCGTCGGCGCGGCACGCAGAAAGCCATCCTCGAACGCCGGGCGCCCCCCACCTTCGACGTCCTCGTGGAAATCCAGTCCTATACTCAGGTGGCCGTCCACCGGAACGTGGCCGAGACCGTAGATTCAATCCTGCGCGGATATCAGGTACCACCCGAGATGCGTGAACTCTCCCCCGAAGGCGAAGTAACCACCGTTCGCGGTGGTAAGGCCTTGAGTGATGGAGTCGCGGCCGAGACTGCCGCGCCGCCCACCAGAATCGACGATCTCGCCAGGGCGGATCGGCACGTTGCCGCCGGCAAGGAACGCCGCATCTTCCCGTTCGGTATCTCCCGGCAGCGGTTGCAGCAGGCCCTTCGGGAAACACGCTTCCCCGGCACCATCGTGGATCACCTCGACGATGCGGATGTCGTGATCACACTGCGGCCGTACTATCGCCGAAAGCCCCAGACGCTGCACGATGCCGAAGCCAACGGCATTCCCATCTACGTGGTTAAGAGCAACACCATCCTTCAACTGGAGCAGGTTCTACTTACGATGCGCTCCGAACGCGCCGGCGATCCAGTGGTTGCCGCACTCAAGGAGGCCGAAGACGCGATTGCCCAGGTCTTGAACCGCTACAGCTCAGTAGATCTCAATGCCCAGAACGCCTACATTCGCCGACTTCAGCACATGCTGGCCCAGCGCTACGGGCTCACCTCTCGCAGCCTCGGTTCCGAACCCAACCGCTACGTCCGGGTACTCCCCGGCGAGTCCAACTGAGCCAGCCGAGTGCTGATTACACTTGAAGGGGGAGAGGGCTCTGGCAAATCGTCGATCGCGGTGGAGCTCGCCGAGAAGTTGGATGCGGCCGGCCGCTTCGTGACCTGTACCTACGAACCCGGCGGCACTCAGCTTGGCGGACGAATCTGGCAGATATTCCAGGATCAGGACCCACCTCCGATCACGCCGCTTGCGGAGCTTCTCCTGTTCGAAGCGGCACGCTCCCAGAACGTGGACAAGGTCATACGGCCTGCCCTCGCCCTCGGCAACGTCGTCATCTGCGACCGCTACACCGATTCATCAATCGCTTACCAGGGCCATGGCCGAGGGCTCACCACTAGTCTCGTTGAAACCCTGAATCACGCCGCTACCGGGGGCCTCCAACCTGATCTTACGCTGTTGCTTGATGTCCCTGTCGAAATCGGCCTGGAGCGGGCACGGCGCGCTAACAAGGAGGCCAAGACTGAAGACCTGATCGGGGAGGAGTCACTGCAATTCCACCTTCGCGTGCACGGCGGCTTCCAGGAAATTGCCAGGGACAACCCTCAGCGCGTCAGAGTTATAGACGCAGCGCGGCCCCTCGATGACGTTGTGGAGCAGTCTTGGCAGGTCGTCCGGGAGGCCTGTGGCCTTCCCTGAGGCATCGCCTGGGGTGCATCTCCACCTTTACACCGGCAGACGCAAATCATAAGATAAATGTGCCGCACCCGACTCCCACCGACAGGGAAGTCGCGACTCCGGCAAGGAGGATCTTTGGCTACTCGATCTGCAGAAAAAGCCCACCGTCAGTCCCTCAACCGCAAACTGCGGAATCGCGCCGTCAAGAGCGCAACGAAGACCGCCGTCAAGAAGGCGAATGCCGCCATTTTGGCAGGGGACATCGATGCCGCCCGTGACGCCACTCGAGCAGCGCTAATAGCGCTCGACCGCGCTTCCCAGAAGGGCGTCCTCCACGCCAACAACGCCGCCAGGCACAAGTCACGGCTGCTCATTAAGTACAATGCTGCCGTCGCGGTTTTGCAGGCTCCGGCCGACGGAACGGAAGGCGCCAAGCCGAAGGAGCGCGCGAAGAAGGCGCCGTCCGCGAAAGGCTCTGGAAAGGCCAAGCGCCCTGCCGCGAAGAAGGCCGCCAAGAAGTAACCGCCCAGTCCGCGTAACACGCAGCGCCAGTGATTTCACTGGCGCTGTTTTCTTAACCGCAGTCCTGTAGACGGGCTTGACAGGGGATGCTATTCTTATGCGCGGATTTGCTCTGGATTAGCAAGCGCTTAGTTTAAGAAGGAGGTCAGATTTGACCCAGGAACTGCCCAACTCCATCAAGGACGTTATGGACGCCATGCCCGGTGCTTTCCAGCCCGACAAGGCAGCCGGCGTCAACGCCACCATTCAGTTCAACTTCACCGGCGATGAGGCTGGCAACTACGCCGTCAAGGTCGCAGACGGCAAGTGCGACGTTTCCGAGGGTACGGCTGACAGCCCCACCGTCACCATCAACTCTCCTTCCGACGTATGGCTCAAGATCATGCGCCGCGAGCTCGATGGCGCCACTGCCTTCATGAGCGGCCAGTTCACCTTCACCGGTGACATGGGCGTCCTCATGCAGATGCAGAACTGGTTCGCCCAGGGCTAAGAAGACCAGACAGAGCAACCAAAGAGCCGGCGGCTACAAGCCGCCGGCTCTTTCATTTCAGAAATTCCCTGGTTAGCCCTCCGAGCCGGTCGTAACCTGCAACTCACCTGTGTCCCAGCTCACGACTTCAACGTCGCTCCCCAGGACTACTACGACACCAGACGAGGTATTCAGGAAGGGAGTCGCCTGCGGGTCCGTCGCCAGGATCACCCGGTCTGGAGGCAGGCCTAGCCACTCGGCAACCTGCTGCACCGTAAATTCGTTCCCGCCCGTGGTGTCCACGACGATCGTCGTGTCGTACAGGAGGCCATTGGCGTATTCGTCAACGGTGATCTTTTCGGGCGGGACGCCTTTCCCCCGCATGTAGGTGGAGAAGGCCGCGGCCAACTCAGGTGTTGGCGTGCCGTTCAGCACCGCCACGCTCGCCGTGTCGTTGATGACGCGCGAGTCGCTGAATACCTGCGCCTTCAACTCCTCGACGAGGGCCGGATCCCACAGGAGGACTGCCGCATCACAGTAGTCGCAGGGGTAGACTGCCGGCTGCATCGAAACGGTCCGGATGCTCTCCACCCCAACCTCGGTCATCAGGGCGCCGAGCCCTGCCGCGCGAAAGTCACTGATGTCGGTCTCAACGGCTCCCTTGAACTTGTTGTACATCCCGATGGGGTCGTTGATGATCGTGTCGATGCTCGCCGCTTTGCGGGCGATGGCCTTAAGCACCAACTGTTGGCGCTCGATTCGCTTGTAGTCGTTGTCGCTCTTCCGGATTCGGGCGTAGGCCAGCGCTCGGTCCCCATCCATGTGCTCAGGTCCGGGAATGAATTCCACCGGGTAGATGTCGTAACAGTACGCGCACGTGGCGTACGCCGGGTCGTAGGCGTACTCAGGCACATCAATATCCACACCGCCGACTTCATTCACGATCGAAATGAAGTCTGTCCAATCTAGAAGTACATAGTGGTCGATTGGTATTCCAAAGTTGTATTCCACCGTGTCCATCGCCAGTTGCGGGCCGCCCCCGGGATAGTCGGCGAAGTACTCTCCGGTCTCCCACGCTTCGTTTATCCGTGACTGCTGCATGACGCCGCCTTCACCGTCCGGGATATCCACCAGGGTATCTCGCGGGATCGAAAACGCGCCGGCAGTCTTACTGTACGGATCGATGGTCAGAACCATCACGCTGTCTGTACGATACGGATCGCCCTCGGGCTGATCGGTCCTGCGGTCCAACCCCAGGAGCAGGATATTGATCCGCTCTTCAATCGACTCGGCTGCGGCTTGTTCTCCGCTTGCATCTGTTCCCGGAACCTGCACGAAGAGGCCGCCGAGTTCATTTCCTGGCGCGATGATGTGGTCCAGTCGCGTAGAAACCAGGAGAGCCGAGTAGAAGCTGAGCACGGCGAACACGCCAATTCCGATGATCGCCTTTGTATTGACGCCACGGCGATGGTAGACGTAAGCACCATCTCCAGAACTATCGCCGCCGTAAGGCGGCCAGTCGCTACTCAAACTTTCCTCCGTCGATTGTCGATATCGAGCCTATTCGTAATCTTGTGCGCATGTAGGGACAAGGCCTGAGGCGGCCCCGCTATTTCAATCTGGGTTCCTTTCCTAAAACGTTCCCTGTTGTTGAAAAGTTTCCGCTCAGGGGACTAATGCCCAATCCTGCGGAAGCTTGTACCGAAAAGTCTTTTCGGTATGGCGTTCTCCATCGAAGACCCTGGCTCGCCCTGAGCGTTCGATTTCACGATAGCTATTCACGATCTGCACGATCCGCTTCGCTCTCAAGTTGAATATGACTCCACCCGCCTTCACCGGCCTCAGGCTGGCTTCCCTTGTCAGATCGTCCACGATCCGGAATACGGGCTGCTTATGCCGGGGAAGCGTAGTCAGCGCCCGGTGGATCGTTTCGTAATGCCCACGGGTGTTGTGCTCGTCGAACACGGACAATCCCGCGCTGACATAGTCACTGAGGCCGTGGTACAGGGAGTCTGAGCGTTCCAGTAGTTCGTCCGAGGTCCGTGGGTTGCTGGCGCACGCTGCGACAAGGGCGGGAATCGCGTCCCCATGCGTCAGAAAACTGACCCCGCCTGCCCTGTCGATGATCGTACACCGAAGCAGATTCATGACCTGCTCGCCAGCGTAGCACCGCCTCTCGTAAGGGGTCAACGAGTCTCTGAACGGAATCCGCGACAGGCATCTGCACGCTACCCCCGCGCGTTATAACCAGCGTATGCCCTCTTCATTCCGCCACTTCGGCGCGCTCCTAATCCCTATTGCCACGGCGAGCGTCATTCTCGTTGCTTGCGGTGGCTCCGGCGACCCCCCGAGCGCCGTCTCGCCGGATGATTCATCACCTACGCCATTCATCGCCGAAATCGATCTTGAGCTGGCGAATAGGCTCGTTGAACAGGGCGACTCCGAGAAAGCCCTCGCAATCTATGCCGCAGGCGCCGAGCGAGGGACCGACGAAGAGCAGACAGAGAGCCTATGGGCGCTCGCACGGATAAACTCGCAGACCGGAGATAACGCCGCCGCGGAGGAAGCGGTCGAAACACTCAGGGATTCCGGCCTGGAGCCGAGCGAGGAAAGCGCTGCACTCCTCCTCCAGGGAAAGGCGGAATTCGCCCAGGGCGACTTCGAGGAAGCCCGCGACGCCTTCGAGAAATATATCGAGAACAAAGGCCCGGCAGCTCCCTATGCCACACTCTACCTGTCGCAGATCAGCCGCCAGCAAGGTGACAGCGGTGCGGCTAGCGAACAACTCACGGAAGTCCTTGAGGCCGGCCTCCCGTCGGCCGTCGCCACGGAGGCCATGTTTAATCTGGCGACGCTCCAGGAGGAGGCCGGTCACCCCGACGAGGCCATTGCCACCCTGCAGCGCGCGGCTGACACGACCAATTCGTTCACGGACCAGGCCGAGGCCCTATGGCTGATCGCGGAGACCGAGTCCCGGACCGGCGACACCGCAGGCGAGGCGGCCGCCGTCACCGACCTCGTCACCGAATTTCCGGCGAGCTACCGCTCTGCCGAAGCACTGGCCCTGCCCTCCGCCGCGGGTTTGACGCCTCAACAACGTGGCCTCGTCCTCTTCCGCAACCGCTTGAACGAGGAAGCGGCGACACTCTACCAGTCGCTCGTCGAGCAGGGCGGAGAAGGATACGCCGAAGCCCAGTACCGGCTGGGCGTTCTATCGGAGCGGTTCGAGCGCTGGGACGACGCCATCGCCCACTACGACGCCGCTATTGCCGCCGGAGCCTGGTACGCAGCACAGGCAACGTGGGATAAGGCCACAGTCCTCGAACGCTTGGGCCGCATCGACGAAGCGATCGCGGCGTACGCCGGTGTCGCCGTCGTCATGCCTGCCCACGAGCAGGCCGGCCCCGGCGTATTCCGGGCAGGTCTAATGAGCTACCAACTGCAGCGTCCCGGCGATGCTCTTGCTTACTGGACCACTTTCCTCGAGGTAGCCCCGAACCCGGAGGAGACTGCGCGGGCCAACTTCTGGCTCGCCGAAACCTCGGCCACCCTCGGCGACCCCGTGGCCGCCGATGGTTACTACCAGGGGGCGATCGATGCCGACCCCCTGGACTTCTATGCGATGAGAGCCCGCTCGATCTTGGGCGAGCAAGGCGAAGCCTCGAACACGGAACCGGCCCCGGCCACCGAGGCGGATTGGGCCGCCGCTGAACAGTGGCTTACCGCGCAGCACGGAGCCGAGGATCCGGCCGCAGCGGAGTCGCTGCTTGCCGGAGTGCCTTTCCTGCGGGCGAAGGAACTCCTCGCTGCTGGTCTGGCTGACCGCGCCGATGTTGAGTTTCGCGCCGTCCTTGCGAACAACGAAGAGAATGCTTGGGCGACGTACCGCCTGGTCCGCGAACTTGATGCGCTGGAGCGGTATTGGGTCTCATCTCCGGCTGCTCGTGGCCTTGTCGGTCCTGGCGCACCGCCTGCTCTCTTCCAGCTCGTTTACCCGCTCGCCCATCGCGACCTTGTCGATACCGAAGCCGCGGCCAACGGAATCGATCCGCTCCTCTATCTAGCCCTAATCCGACAGGAGAGCCTGTACCAACCGGACGCCGTCTCCTCTGCCGAAGCAATGGGCCTCACCCAGGTGATCCCGACGACTGCGGACAGCATTGCCGCTGACTTGAACGTCACCGACTTCCGCTACACAGACCTCCTGCGACCGCGCGTTTCCCTACAATTCGGCGCTCATTACCTGGGCGGCGTCCTCGATGGCTTCGGTGGCGAGGTGCCGGTCGCACTGTCCGCCTACAACGGTGGGCCTGGCAATGCCTCGCGCTGGTGGGAGGCATCCGGTGCAGATCGGGACCTCTTCGTGGAGACCATCGACTACCCGGAGACGCGCTCTTACGTGGAACTCGTCATGGAGAACTACGCGCTGTACCAGTACGCTTACGGACTGACCACAGAACCCAGTCTTTCGGACTAACCGCCCGTGCCGGTGACGATGGGTGTGTCGTCCCGGTTACCCCACTCGTTCCAGGACGCGTCGTAGTTCGCGATTCGCGGGTAGTCCAGTAGCTTAAGCACGAAGTAGGCGTTGGCGGCCCTGATCCCCGCCTGGCAATGCGTAACGACCTTCTTGTCCGGTGTCACGCCGATCGCTTCCAGCTTGCTGCGCATCTCGTCCGCCGGGAGGAACACTCCGGATCGCACAGGCGGTGACACAGTCAGGTCCAGCCACTCCAGGTGCTTCGCGCCCGGGATGTGACCCCCGCGCTTGTTAGTGCGTGGGTCGTCGCCGGTGTGCTCCCCGGCGTCGCGCACATCCCAGATGACGCTGTCCACGTCCTCGATCGCGCCCTTCACGTCCTCCAGCACCGCGCACATATCGTCCCTGACCTGTGTCACTGCAAAATTGCCGGGATCCACGTGCGGCTGGTCCATGCTGACGGCACGACCTTCGTCGTACCACTTGCGGAACCCGCCGTTGACCACCTTGCAGTCCGAATGGCCGAAATAGGCCAGCGTCCACCAGAGGCGTGCGGCGTAGAGTCCGCCGTTGTTGTCGTAGGCGATCACCAAAGTGTCGTTCGAAATGCCGTGCCGGGACATCACCTTCGCGAAGGCATCCGCGTTCATCACGTTTACGCCGACCCCCGTGCCGCTGGCCGAATCGCCCCGCTCTTTAAGATAGTGGTGTGTCCGCAGCCCGATCGCCCCGTTGATGTGCAAACGTTGGTACGACGGAAACTCGTCGCAATCGATGACGCGTACGCTTGGGTCATCGATGTGGTCGGCGAGCCAGCCTGTCTCGGCGAGCAATTCCGCGTTGGGGTATCCGGCGGCCATCGTGCCCCGAACGTTAGACCAACTTGCGCTCGCTTACAATACGCCTCTGTTTGTTCAACCGGCGCACTTCTCGCATCATTAGCCACACCATGAAAGACCCCGTGAAGAAAGTGCTCCCGCCGATGACCATAGGTAATCGCGAGTTCACCTGGGGCGCCCGCACGTACATCGTGGGCATCCTCAACGTGACGCCAGACTCTTTCTCCGGCGATGGCGTCGGCCTCGACGTCGACGCCGCCCTCCGCCAGGCGCTCCAGATGCGGGACGAAGGCGCCGACATCATCGATGTGGGCGGCGAGTCCACGCGGCCCGGCGCAGAGGAAGTGAGCGCCGCGGACGAGCTGGCTCGGGTCATCCCGGTAATTCAACGCATCTCGCGCGAGATCGACATCCCGGTAAGCATCGACACATACAAATCGAGCGTGGCGAAAGCCGCCATCGAAGCCGGCGCTTCTCTTGTCAACGACGTCCACGGCTTCCAGCGGGACCCGGGCGTCGCCTCCGTCGCGGCAGATGCCGGCGTCCCCGCCGTCGCCATGCACTGCCAGCGAGACCGCGAGTTCAAGGACACGATCGGCAACGTCGTCGAGGGTTGGCTGGAGAGTCTTCGGATCGCGCGCGAGCAAGGCCTGCCCGAAGACCGGATTATCCTCGATCCCGGGTTCAACTTTGGATGGACGGAAAATCAGGCGCTCGAGATGCTTCGCCGCCTTCGTGAACTAAGGATCGTCGGCCGCCCCGTTCTCATCGGCACTTCTAGAAAGTCCACAATCGGCTCAGTCCTCGGCGGATTGCCGGTCGAGGAGAGGCTGGAGGGCACGGCGGCAACCGTTGCGGTATCGATCACCAACGGCGCGGACATAGTCCGCGTCCACGACGTTAAGGAGATGGCTCGCGTCGCCCGGATGACCGATGCCATCGTGCGTGACCGGGTGTCCACCTGATGCCCATTACCTTCCTGGGGCTCGGCTCCAACCTCGGCAACCGCGAGGCGAATCTGCAAATGGCGATTCGCGCAATGACGCGGCTTGCGCGTGTGACGGAGGCGTCGTCCTTGTACCAGACGGCTCCGGTAGGGCCACACCAGCCGGACTTCTACAACGCCGTGGTGAGAATCGAGACCGGCCTCTCGGCAACGTCGCTCCTACGCTTTCTTAAGGGGATCGAGGGAGAAATCGGCCGCCGTCCGGGCGGCGAGCCTGGTGGCCCAAGGCCGATCGACATCGACATCCTCCTCTACGGCGATGAGATCGTCGAAGAGGGTGCCTTGACCGTGCCGCACCCGCGGATGGCCGAGCGTTCGTTCGTCCTCGCGCCACTCGCGGAAATCGCCGTAGATGCGAGGCATCCGGTCGTCGATGCGTCGATCGGTGAATTGGCCCGCAAGGCAGGCCAGCAAGGAATCACACGAGTAAAGGGGCGTGGCTGGGATGGCGTCACTGACCATCCGCAGGGCCGCGTACGAATCTAGGAGGAACCATGTCCGAAGAACAGATCAAGTTCATCAACCAGGCCCTCAACGTCATGTACCCGAAGGGGCTCGGCATGACGATTACGAGCGCGGAGGTTGACCGAGTCACCGCCGAACTCACGGTTACTGACGACATCTGCACCACCGGCCGAACCCTCCACGGCGGCGCCGCCATGACCATGGCAGACTTCCTCGGCGCCTCGGGCACGTTCCTTAACATTCCACAAGGTGCGACGACGACGACCATAGAGTCCAAGACCAACTTCATTGGCTCCGCCCGCGTCGGCGAGAAGGTGCTCGCCACCTGCGAACCAGTCCACAAAGGGAAGAGTACACAGGTCTGGCGCACCACCCTCACCAGGGAAGACGGGCGGACGATCGCCGTCGTCACTCAGACGCAGATGGTCCTCCAGGGGCCGACGACCGAGCAGCAGTTGCTCGCGGACCTATTCGCGGGCAAGAACCTGGAAGAACAGAAGGCGCTTCTATCGCAACTCGAGCGCGCCGGCGCTGGTCTCTACCAGGCGTTCGCTTCGCAGGAGACGGATCCCGCCCGCAAGCAGGCCCTCCTCGACGCCGCCCAACGCGAAATCGACAACGCAGTAGTGCTGGAGGAGCAGGGGGGGAAATCGAGCTAGTCTACCCACCATTCGAACCGCCAGGGATTCCCGCATGACGGGCGTCGCCATCGTCCTCGTGCTGCTATCGGGCGCCGTTCACGCCACCTGGAACTTCCTCGTCAAGCGGAGCAGTCACAAGGTCAGTTTCTTCTGGGCGATGGCTGTGACCGGCCTACTGTTTGTGGGCGCGCCCGCCCTCGCCTTCGCCATCGTGGAAGGGTTCGGGTGGACCGCCCTCGCCTTCGGGTTGGGGACCGCCGTTCTCCACGCCCTCTACGGCATCTTTCTCACACGCGGCTATCACCTCGGCGATTTGTCCTCGGTGTACCCAGTGTCGCGGGGAATCGCCCCCGCGATTGTGCCGCTCTTTGCTGTCCTCCTCTTCGACGAAGTCGTATCAGCCCTCGCCGGTGTCGGAATATTGCTCATCGTGATCGGGATCTACGTGATCCACATCGACTCCCGCACATGGCGTGACATCATGGGCCCTCTTCGTGCCCTCAACGCCCCCGCCGGCCGCATCGCCATCATCACCGGCATCATAATTTCCTGCTACAGCCTCTGGGATAAGGCCGGCCTCGACAACGACGTCCACCCCGTGACTCTCATCGCCTTCACCCTCATCGGTAACGTCGTGGGGCTTACCCCTTCAGTGTTCTTCAACGGCGATCGGACGTATCTCGCCGAGGAATGGCGCATCCACAACCGAAGCATTGTCGCCGCTGGCATCCTTGCACCGCTCGGCTACGTCATGGTGCTCATCGCCCTCACCACCAGCCAGGTCAGTTACGTAGCGCCCGCGCGCGAAGTGGGCATCGTGATCGGCACCGCGATGGGCGTCCTCTGGCTGGGTGAGGGCTACGGCTTGATGCGGATCTGGGGCTCGGTGCTGCTCGTCGCCGGCGTGGTGTTGCTCGCGGTTGCGCCCTGACTCGCGCCGAGAATCGCCCCGCTCGGGCGACTGCCGTCTCATCCTCTGCTAGACTTCGGTCGTCATGAACAAAGCACTCGTACTCGGCGGCGGAGGCACGCTCGGCGTCGCCTGGGAAGTCGGACTACTCGCCGGCCTTGCTGACACCGGCACCGATGTGACGGATGCGGACATCATCGTCGGCACGTCCGCCGGCTCGTATGTCGGTGCCAGAATTGCCCAGGGACAGCGACTCTCTGATCTCGTCGAGGAGCAGCGTGCTCCGGTCAGTTCAATCCCGGAGACTATGGAGTTCGACCTCGCCAACGTCGTCGCGGCGTTCGGCAAATGGGCTTCCTTTTCCGAGATGACCGAGGCCGCGTGCGCCGAGGTGGGCGCGATAGCCCTCGCGTCACGGACGATGCCCGAGCAGGACTGGGTCGATTCGTTGGGAGTCCCCATCGACCCCGATTGGCCAGACCGAGCCCTCCTCATCACGACCGTGGATGCGGAGTCAGGCAAATTCAGGACGTGGAGCCGGGACGATGGCATCGACATCCGCCGGGCCGTGGCCACCAGTTGTGCCGTCCCTGGGTTGTTCCCCTGCGTCGAGTTCGAGGGGCGCAAGCATACGGATGGCGGCGTGCGCTCGTGCACGTCGGCAGACCTCGCCACTGGCTACGACAGCGTGTTGATCATTGCCCCGCTGGGCGTAGACTCAGGCAGTATCCATCCCCTCGTGGGGCGGCAGGCCCGGGACGAGGCGGATGCCCTGCGAGCCTCGGGCGCCAACGTGGAGCTTATTTTCCCCGATGCCGACGCGCTGTCGGTCATGAGCGGCAATTTCATGGACGCCAGCAAGCGGTCTCCGACCGTCGATCAGGGGTTACGGCAGGCCCGCGTCGAAGCCGGCCGGGTCCAGGCAGTCTGGGCAGGCGCGCCGGCGCGCTCATCGTGACGCTTACCGCCGACCATCTCGTTTACGCCGTCAACGACCTCGACGCAGGAATCGAGGGGATCGAGGAGTTGCTCGGTGTCCGGGCGGCACCAGGCGGAAGCCATACCGGTATGGGAACACGCAACGCGCTTCTGTCGCTCGGCGTTGGTGTCTACCTGGAGATTATTGCCCCTGACCCCGCCCAACCAACGTCGGCGATGCCACTCCCCTGGGGCATCGGCACCCTTCCGGCTGGCCGGCTTGTCACCTGGGCGGCTCGCGTTCGGGGGATACACGACGTGGTCAAGCGATCCACCGAGCATGGGTACGACCCAGGGCCAGTAATGCCAATGAGCCGTGAGCTTCCCGATGGCACGCGGCTCGAATGGAAGCTGTCCGTCATGCGCCCCGCCCCTGCCGACGGGTTGGTCCCGTTTCTGATCGAATGGGGCGCGGGGAGCCATCCCGCCCGCACCGCGCCGTCCGGTTGCTCTCTTCTCGACCTTGAGGCCGAGCACCCTCACCCGGAGTTGGTCACGCCCCTCCTCGATGCCCTTGGAGCGGACCTCCAGGTCTGCGAAGGAGCCCGTGCTGCCCTCCTCGCCACGATCGCCTGCCCTAACGGCACTGTCTTCCTGTCTTGAGACCCGCCTAGGGTAGATCGACCTTCGTCCGTCGGCCCATGAACGGGTTGCACCGCACCAGGCGCCAGCACGTCTTGAGTGTCGCCTTCACGAACCCGTAGCGCCGGTAACTTTCGAGACTGTAATCGGAGCAGGTCGGCTCGTACCGGCAGCGCGAAGGCAGCGACGGGGCCACGTTCTCCTTGTACGTGAGGATGAAGCGCTCCGCGATGCCAGCCGGGCCGGCCAGGTTCTGCTGCGCGGCGGGTCTATCCATTGGATCCTCCTCCGCCACTGTCACCACCGCCTCCGCTGCCACCACCGCCTCCGCTCCCACCATCTCCTCCGCTGCC
>DAINRO010000005.1:0-10126 GCA_036741795.1 Chloroflexota bacterium | reverse complement strand
CACCACCGCCTCCGCTGCCACCACCGCCTCCGCTCCCACCATCTCCTCCGCTGCCACCACCGCCTCCGCTCCCACCATCTCCTCCGCTGTCGCCGCCACCGCTGTCGCCTCCGTCGCTGCCGCGGTCGTCGGCCTCTGGACTAGCGTCGATCGGTGCAACTGGGGGTGCATAAGACGCGTGCGAAGGTTGACTCGAGGTGACCGTCCGGCCTGCCAGGCGCTCCTCCGCGTTGGCGATCGCGCGATTGGTACGCGCCACCGTGACGATCCTGATCAGCGAAGGAACCACCACGCCGAGCACCAACCCGATTCCGATAGCAATCAGGAAGTCCGCTGCGTCCGGGAAGATGTCCCCCATTTGCTGCCTGAGTACGACGTAACCAAGCCCACCAAGGATGCCACCGGCTAAACCAACGGCTGAGATGCGAGGGCGCCAGCTGACCCGCTTCAATCTCCGTCCTCCGCTTCCGCCCGGAGAGGAGGCGGCAAGAGCACTTGTCGGGATCATGCCGACCATCATCAGTCCGGTCAAGACCAACGCGGGCATGGTCCAGAACAAGCACATACTCAATTCAAACTCAAAAGGATCCCACGGCCCGGAATCGTCCGAAGAAGCTTGATTTCCCGTGGTAGCGGATTGGCCTGGCGCTGGCTCGGGGGCCTTCTCGACCTCGTTCATTACCCACTCTTCGACGGACTTCGGCCTGCTTCCCACCTCGCGTACGGCACTGAAGTTCGCCGCGACGATGCCGCCCAACCCCAACCCCGTCGCGCCCAGGGCTATGATGCCGGCCGCGGTCTCGTAAAACTCCTTGTCGACGTTGATCAGCGCAGCGCCGGTGCACAAGCTGCCGTCGCCCAGCGTCACGTCCCCTGAGACTCTGTAGAGTCCCCCGCCTGCCCAAGCATAGTCCTTCACGTTGACGGAGTCGGAGAAGGACGTGTCGCCCCCCACATCGCTGTCGCTGGCGATCGTTTGCCCGTCCCCAATGTCTACGGCCGTGAGTTTGATGTCGTACGCCGTGATTCCAGCCGGCGAGTTAAACGTGACCTCGACCACTTCGTCGCCGGCGACCTCGATTGCCTGATCCGGATCACTGGAACTCAGACTGCCGATGTCGGCGCCCTTGATGGTGGCGGTGCAGTTCCCCTCGATCTCGGCAGAAGCAGAGCGCGGGCCAGAGAGACCGCCCAGGGCCATCAGCGCTGCGCTGGCGAGGAGCCACGAGGCAAGAAGGTGTTTCATCGGCGGGGCCTCCTATGGGTATGCCGGGACTGGCCGGAATCTAAGCGCCCGGCTTGCGCGATGTCAACGAAAATCGGACAGTTACGCACATTTTAGAATCACCCGAGATACAACGTACTGGCCTTTGCCCACAAGCCGGGAGTAAGAGGTCTCACTCCCGGCTGTAGTAGTTTCGCCCTGCGCCATCGAGCCTGCCACTCTTCAGGCAGCATGACTTGAAAGCGTCGTCCTGAGCCGCATGGGCACGGGTCATTCCGCCCGAGTTTCTCGACTAGCTCCTTGTAACCCTCGCACCTCACGATAACCTCGCTTCACGTGTGACTCCGACGGAAATCCACGTCTACGCTTGCTCATCGACTCAAAAGTTGAACTCTTCTCGATTCCTCATGACTGGCCTCCTCTTAGCATGACTATTTGCCCAGGAATTTCACCCTCTGCCGGTAGTCCTTGTGGACCTGCTTCCACTTCTTCCGTTCCGCGCTCCTGAGGCTCTTATCCTTCTTGCTCTCGACAAACAATTGCTCGCGCTCCAGCTTCCTGTAGCTCTGCAGCCGGTCCATGGCCAGATCACCCTCGTCCACCGCCTGCTGGATGGCGCACCCCGGCTCCGCCGCGTGACTGCAGTCGGCGAAGGCGCACTCCGCCGCCAGCGCCTCTATATCCTGGAACGCCAGGCTTATTCCCGCCTCAGCGTCCCATAGCTGCAGCTCCCGAAGCCCGGGCGTGTCGATGACGAGGCCGCCCCCGGGCAGGACCATCATCTGGCGGCTCGTCGTGGTGTGGCGGCCCTTGTCGTCGGAGCGGATTTCGTGGACGCCCTGCACCTGCACGTCCATCAGCCGGTTGACCAGGCTCGACTTGCCTACTCCCGAGGAACCGATGAACACGGCGGTCTGCCCCGGCCCGATGCGCTGCGAAATACCCTGCACTCCCGTTCCGAGGGCTGCGCTCGTCGCTAAGACATCGACGCCCAGAGCGAGGCTCCGCACTTCCTCTACCGCATGGTCAGTCGCGTCGGAGAGGTCGGTCTTATTGAGAACGATCACCGGCGTGGCGCCACTCTCCCAGATAACGGCGAGGTAGCGCTCGATGCGGCGCACGTTCAGTTCCTGGTTCAACGATGTCACGAGGAACGCGATGTCGACGTTTGCCGCGATAATCTGCTCTTCGGTCGTCTTTCCGGCCACCTTGCGTGAGATCTTCGAGCGCCGTTCGAGCAACTCACGAATGACGGCCTGGCCGGCGGGTAGAGGCTCAGCCAGGACCCAGTCGCCAACGGCGGGGAAGTCCTCTCGCCCGGTTGCCGTGTGGATGAGGCGGCCGGTGACGGTGGCGTTGTGGCCCCCTCGCTCCGACTGGAGCAGATAGACGCCGCGCTGCTCCTCCGCGACGCGGGCAGGAAGCATACCCGCAGTAGGACTATTCAGTTGGGACTGGAAATACGGCGTCCAGCCCAGGTCTTCAAGTGAATACAACGGATTCCTCCAAAAACGAACGTCGGTGGATAAGGTGGAGGGGCGGAACCCGTTACTACCGCGCGTGGAGAATGACTAAGCGCAGGCGCAGGAAGGAGCGGGCCCGCCGGAGACGGTAACGGCGACACTGTTCATCTTGTCTGGCCCTCCTTCCGCTAGAATCTGAGAGCAGGTTACGTCCGCTGGCCAATGGTGTCAACGTGCTGCCTATACTTTCCTCATGCGCGCCCTCATCGTCTCAGACATCCACGCCAATCTGGCTGCGTTCGAGGCAGTCCTGAAGGACGCCAGGGCAGTTGGGGCGATCGACGCCGTCTGGAACATGGGTGATTCGGTTGGTTACGGCCCTCAGCCGTCCGAATGCATAGCCCTTCTCCGTGAACATGATGCGTCGTGGGTCGCCGGCAACCACGAACGAGCGGCCACAGGCGCCATGGGGATCGAGGACTTCAATCAGGTTGCAGGCGCTGCCGCTCTCTGGACAAAGTCGGCACTCTCACCCGGCGAGAAAGATTTCCTGGACGGCCTCCCTGAAACGCGAGCAGAAGGCGACTGGGTCCTGGTACACGGGACCTTGCGAGAGCCGATCTGGGAGTACCTCCTTGACGAGGACTCGGCCCTCGCCCACTTTAGCCTGATGACAGTGCCGTTCTCGTTCGTCGGCCACACGCACGTCCCAGCGGTCGTCAGGCAAGCTCCGAAGTCGCCGCGGGGCTGTGAAATGCAGCGGCTTCGTGATGGCGACGTGGTTCGTCTGAGCCGGGACACGAAGACGGTCCTGAACCCCGGAAGCGTCGGACAGCCACGAGACGGCGATCCGCGATCCTCGTATGGTATCTACGACAGCGAAGTGGCAACCTTCACGCTGCACCGCGTGGATTACGATATCGAGGCGACGCAGCGACTCATGATGGAGGCCGAACTGCCGGACTGGCTGTCAGAGCGCCTGGCGATCGGTCGCTAGTTGAGATTGGCTTCGAGCCAACCCCAGATCCCGACCCATGAGGGAAGCGGCCAAGAAGAGTCGTGAGTGTAGTAGAGCGCCGCTGCCTCGGCGAAGGCCTCCAGCGGATTGGGCGCATAAAGCTCGGAGATTCCGCCAAACTGGTTCGTGTAGGTCAATGCCGGGCCGGAGTAACCAAAGAGGTTATTGATTCCATCCCAGGAGTTCCCGCCTGTTGCCAGCATCACATCGTCAGGCGCCAGCTGTGCCCAGCCAGTCGCATCCATAAACGACTTCATCTCAGGCGTAAGCAAAGCAGAGACAAAGGCGCCAGGAGCAGTGTCCCGTAGCTGGTAGGCGTGGAGTACCTCGTGCGCTACTGTGTGCTCTGAAGACCCGGGCTGCAGGACCACCTGGTTCGCGGCGTGACGCCCCGCTCCTCCCTGGTCTTCATTCGTGTAGTAATTAGCCGCCCGGTCACCGTAAGGCTGCCAACCATCGAGTGTCCGGCCATGGTCATTCGATAGGAAAGCCAGGACCCCGCCGGGTCCCGTGCGCGCCTCGTCGAGCACGCTCGCCGGCAACGCTCTCAACGCTGACTGGACGGATTCCAGGTTGCGGATCTGGTCATCCTCGTCCGCGCCCCAATCCTGCCCAGCCAGCTGGATGCTCACCCCAAATTCGGACTCAATTTGCGCTACAGCGGCCAGTGCATTCGCCGCGAGTGATGGCACAGGTCCCGGAGTGAATGCCGCCGGCGTCGCGGAAACCCCTTCGCCGACGGTGGGAGTCGGCGATCCAGTTGCGGCCTGGCTACCCGAACTACCTCCACTTGTCCCAGCGGACGTTGGTGCTACCGAGGACGGAGCGCCGAGAAGAACTCCGGGTTCTCCCGGTCCGTCACTGGATGTGGAGTAGCCGGGTTCCTGTACGAAACTGTCACGCGGTCTCCTCGGCTTCTCATCCTCAGAGGGCTGGGTTGTGGTGGGCGTCAGGGACACACGGCCGGGATTGCCCTGGCTGGCGCCCGCGAATCCGGCAGCGACAACGATTGCGATGAAGATGATGAGCGCGACGGCGCCGATCTTCACGCTCGCTCGTATCTGCCAGCGGCGCGGCCCTCCCTTTTGGCTCGTCTGTTCCTGTCCGGCACTCTCGGTCCGGCCCTCGTGGGCCATTGGTCCCTCCCTTTTTGTGCATTGGGCTCGTCGCCCGTACCCTCCGCAATTCAGGTTAAGGAACAGTTGAGGCGATGTCAGTTAACGACCGGTTAAGATCACACGTCGTGGGACATTTATAGGTCTTAAGTGCCGTGAGGACAAGAGATCGCGGCGAACGGTAATCGCTCACGCCATCAAAGGCGACTGAGCGCTCGAAAAGGGCTAACCAGCTGCGGCCGGAGCGATCGCAGGTTCTGTTGCTGCTACCCTGGGTGCAGCGCGGCGGCCAACACCTCGTCGGCGTGATCGACGAGAACGATATCGAGGTCACGCCGAACTTCTTCCGGTACTTCCAGGACATCGTTCTCGTTCTCCCGCGGGATCACCACGCGACGGCTACCTGCGCGGTGCGCGGCGAGGATCTTGTCCCTCACGGCGCCCACCGGCAACACCTTCCCGCGCAGCGTGATCTCGCCCGTCATCGCCACGTCACGATAGACCGGCCGCGCGGTGACCGCCGACACCACCGCAACAGCGATCGTCACCCCGGCAGATGGTCCGTCCTTGGGTACGGCACCTGCCGGGACGTGAATGTGCAGGTCATTCAGGTCGAATACGTTTGGGGAGAAGCCGAAGGCGTCCGCGCGGGAACGGGCATAGGTTAGTGCTGCTTGTGCCGATTCTTGCATGACGTCGCCCAGCTTGCCCGTCAAGATGAGCCGGCCCTTCCCAGGGATGGCGGACACTTCGATGAAGAGCACGTCTCCGCCTGCGCTGGTTGCAGCAAGCCCTGCGGCGACGCCCACTTCGTCCCGCGCCTCTGTTAGCTCCCAGCGGAATTTTGTTGGGCCAAGGAACTCGCTGACGTTGTCGACATTGACCACGATCTCCTCAGTTGTGCCCTCGGCTATGCGGCGCGCCACCCTCCGGCAGACCGTGCCCAGTTCGCGCTCGAGGTTGCGGACGCCGGCTTCTCGCGTATACGACCGTATCGTCTCCCGGATCGCGCCATCTGTAACCCGCAGCCTCTTCTTCGGTATGCCATTGGCCTCGAGTTGCCGTGGCAGAAGGAAACGCTTGCCGATCTCGAGCTTCTCGTGCTCCGTGTACCCGGGAAGCTCAATCACCTCCATGCGGTCGAGCAACGGCCCTGGGATAGTGTCGACCATGTTCGCCGTAGCGATGAAGAAAACACGTGAAAGATCGAATGGCACGTCCAGGTAGTGGTCCGTGAACGTCGAGTTCTGCGCCGGGTCAAGCACTTCGAGCAGCGCCGACGCAGGGTCGCCGCGGAAATCAGTGCCGAGCTTGTCAATCTCGTCCAGCATTGTTAGAGGATTCGAGCTGCCCGCGCGGCGAATCTCCTGGAGTACCCGCCCCGGCATCGCGCCCACGTAGGTCCGCCGGTGCCCGCGAATCTCGGCTTCGTCCCGGATGCCGCCAAGGGACACCCTGATGAACTTTCGGCCGAGCGCACGCGCGATCGATTGGCCAAGCGAGGTCTTCCCGGTCCCGGGTGGCCCCACGAAGCAGAGGATCGGCCCCCGGGTCTCCCCGCCCTTGAGCTTGATTACGGCCAGGTAATCCAGGATCCGGAGTTTGACCTTGGCCAGCCCGTAGTGGTCCTCGTTGAGGACCTTCTCCGCCCGTGAGATGTCCAGCCGATCCTCGGTCGATTTGTCCCATGGGAGGTCGGCGAGCCACTCCAGGTAAGTGCGAACAACCTGGTATTCGGGTGAGATCGTAGGGATCTGCGACAGTCGGCCCATTTCTCGGTCAGCCTCTTTTTGGGCCTCCTCGGGGAGAGCGGCTGCGTCCAGGCGACTCTTCAGCTCGCCCAGTTCGGATGTAGTTTCCTCTCCAAGTTCCTTCTGGATCGCGCGCATCTGCTCCCGCAGGATGAACTCCCGCTGGCGTTTATCGAGCTCGCCCTTCACGTCCTGGTGGATCTTCGATTGCACCTCCAGGACTTCCTGCTCGTGGCGCAGCAGCGATCTCACTAAATTCAGGCGTTTACTGACGTCCAGTTCGCGCAGGACTTCGTAGCGGTCGTCGGTGTCGATGGAGATGTTCGCCGCGATAAAGTCGGCGAGGCCCGACGCGTCAGCAATTCCTGCAACCGTTTCCGCCAGTTCGTTGGGTAGCCCTTCCGACAGGTTCACGACGGTAACGAAGCTTTCCCTAGCGTCGCGCACCATCGCCTCGGTTTCCAATTCGTCGCCCGGTACATCGCTAAGCAACTCGATGCGCGCCCGCACGGGCGGGCCTGTATCGATCACCTTCGTTAGCCGTATGCGCGTTGCCCCTTGCAAAATGGCGTGTACAGAGCCGTCCGGGGCCTTGGCCATCCTGACGATCGCGGCTGCAGTGCCGATCTCGTGGTATGGGTCGTCTCCGTCACCATCGGAGAAGATGCCGACGAACTTGGCTTCCGATATCGCGGCCGCGTCCACTGCCATGATGTCCTTCTCCTCGCTCGCGAGCAGAGGCATAAGCTGCTGCGGATAGACGACAGTGGAGCCGCTGGAGATTATCGGCAGTTCGTCCGGGACGCGCGTGCTGGTCCGGGCAGGGCTCTTTTGCTCTACCTCATCGACGGTATTTGACTGCGTGGGTTGTTCGGCCAACCGTGTCGCCTCCTAGCGAACAACGATCCTCAATTGAGCACCGACTACGCGCGCCGCGCGGGGGATCACTACTTCAAGGACCCCGTCTCTGTAGACGGCCTTGGCGTGCTCCGGGTTGACGTTGCCCGGAAGAAGGACGGTCCGTTTGAAGGGACCGGTCGGTATCTCGAGCTGGCTGTAACGGCGGTGCGGACGACCCGCCAGCGGACAGCGTTCGCCGGTGATGATCATCATGTGGTTGTCGACTTCCACCTGCATGTCGCCCGGCTGGACGCCCGCCATCTCCATGAGCACAACCACTTCCTCATCTGTGATGTAAACGTCAACCGGAGGCTCAAGGTAAGGCGTGACGAAGTCGCCGCCGCCCGGCGGGCCGCCGAAGATCCGCCGGGCCCGGTCCATGTGTTCCTTGATCTGGTGCCGAAGGTCAGAGGCGTCTTCCATTCGTCTTATCCCACTCGAGCGATCAGCTCGACTTCAACCGCGATGTTCATTGGCAGTTCCGCCATTCCCACCGAGCTCCGCGCGTGCTTCCCCGGATCGCCGAAGACGGCGACGAGCAGGTCCGACGCTCCGTTCATTACAACGTGCTGTTCCACGAAACCGGGCGCGCTATTAACGAAGCCGAGCACCTTCACGATTTGCTTTACTTCGTCGAGCGATCCCAGGGCCTCAGCCAATGAACTTAAGCAGCCCAGGGCACAAAGACGAGCTGCTTCCTGGGCGGCTGCAACGTCAACATCGCCGCCCACTTTGCCGGTGACGAACGACCCGTCGGAACGCTGCGGTCCGGCGCCGGATACGAACACCATGTCGGCAGATCGGACGCCGGCCACATAGTTGCCAGCGGAGCGGCGTGCTGGTAGCTCCAGCCCCAGTTCCTGCAGCCTTGCTTCGATAGCACCCACTACGAGACTCTTCGTGGCAGACACTTCGGCACCGACGCTACGAACCTACTTCGCTTTCTTGCCGTTCGTACCACGTGCCTTAGGTTTGGCGCCGTTAGTCTCCGGTTCCGCCTCCGCTCCGGTCGGAAGGTCCTCCAGGCCATACTCCTTGCTCATATCGATCACGGCGATGGCCGCCACTTTGTCGTCGTCGTACACGTCCATGAGGTTGATCCCCTGGGTCGGACGGCCCTGACTGGAGACGCCCCTCACGGGCGTGCGCATGATTTGGCCTCGCTCCGAGATGAAGATCAGCTCGTGTTCGGGATCAACCATTCGCGCTGTGATCAGGTCGCCGCTCTTGGCGTGCGTCTTGAACGTGATCACACCCTGGCCACCCCTGCCGTGCCGCGGGTACTCCTCCACCGGTGTGCGCTTGCCCTGACCCAGGGCACTGCAGACAAGCAACGAGTGTCCTTCGACTACGTTTTCCATGGCGACCACGGAGTCTCCAGGGCGTAGCCGGATGCCCCGCACGCCGCCCGATGTGCGGGAGGCGGAACGAAGCGATTTTACGGTGAAACGAATGGCCTGGCCCTTCGCGGTCACCATTATGATGTCGTTTTCGTTTGTGCAGATGTGGGCGCCGACGAACTCGTCCTTGGCCTCGAGGTCCATGGCGATTTTGCCGTCGCGTCTTACCGAGGCGAACTCCTTCATCGGCGTCTTCTTGATTTCGCCCATCGTCGTGGCCATGAGCATAAAGCTCTCCGGGTCCATGTCCGGGGGGACACGCACCACCGCCGTGATTCGTTCGGTCTGTTCCATGCTGATGAGCTGCATGATGGAAATGCCGCGGGCCTCGCGCTTGCCCTCGTCCACCTCGTAGGTCTTGACCTGGAAGCAGCGTCCGCGGTTCGTGAAGAAGATCAGCTTGTCGTGCGTGTCGGCCACCACCAGGTGGCGGATGTCGTCGTCTTCCTTCGTGCGGGCGCCAATGATTCCCACGCCGCCGCGGTGCTGCGACCGGTACGTGCTGAGGGGCACGCGCTTGATGTAACCACCGGAGGAGATGGACACGACGACCTCCTGGTGCGCGATCAGGTCCTCTTCCGAGAACTCCTCGGGTTCCTGCTCCATGATGATCGTACGCCGCTCGTCGCCAAAGTTGTCCTTCAGGACCTTCGCGTCCTCGCTGATCAGGGCGTCGATCTTGGGCGGGTTCGCCAGCAGGTCCACGAGGTAGTTGATCTGCTTGGCCAGCTCTTCGTACTCGTCCTTGATCTTGTCGCTCTCCAGCTGCGCCAGGCGGCGGAGCTGCATATCCAGCACGGCCTGTGCTTGCCGGTCCGACAGCTCAAACGGCTTCGCCATCAACTTCGTCTTCGCCTCGTCCGCCGATGCCGCGCCGCGGATCGTCTTGATCACCTGGTCCAGCATGCTCAGCGCTTTGAGCAGCCCTTCGAGGACGTGCGACCGGTCTCTCGCCTTCTCCAGTTCGAACTCGGACCGGCGGCGGATGACGACGCGCCGGTGGTCGATGAACGACTCCAGGATCTTCTTCAGGCTGACCGTGCGCGGCTGACCGTCCACCAGGGCCACCATGTTCACGGCGAAGGACGACTGCATCGCCGTGTGCTTGTACAGCGAGTTCAACAGTGCCCGTGGCATCGCTTCACGCTTGAGTTCGATGACAATCCGCATGCCGTGGCGGTCTGACTCGTCGCGCAGGTCTGCGATCCCTTCCAGCTTCTTGGCTCGCACAAGGTCTGCGATCTTTTCGATCAG
>DAINRO010000004.1:57574-60074 GCA_036741795.1 Chloroflexota bacterium | reverse complement strand
CCTCCTCGACCAGGAAGACGCGTCCTACAAGGAGTTGAGGCGCGGCGAAATCATCGAAGGTACCGTGGTCGGTACCGACCGGGATGGGATCCTCGTAGATATCGGAGCGAAGTCGGAAGGCGTTATACCTCCCGGCGAGATGCATTCCCAGCCCCAGGGAGCATCCTCCCTCAACGTCGGCGACAAGGTTCTCGTCGCTGTCGTCCAGCCCGAATCGCACGAAGGCCAGATCATCCTTTCGGTCGACCGCGCCCGCGGCGAGCACGGCTGGCGCGTCCTCCAGGACTACCTCGACAACGGCGAAGCCTTCGAGGGCAACGTCACCGGTAGCAACAAGGGCGGCTTGCTCGTCAACGTCGAGGGCGTCAATGCCTTCGTGCCGCTTTCCCAGATCGTCGCCGGCCCGGACCGCAGCGACGCCGACGCCACCCAGCGGGCCCTTCAGGAATGGGTCGGCAAGAGCATCACCTTGAAGGTCATCGAACTGAACCGGCGCCGCAACCGCGCCATCCTTTCCGAGCGCTCAGCAGTGCAAGAGAAGCGAGCCGCTGAAAAAGAACGCCTACTCGTCGAACTTGAAGAAGGCGATGTCCGCACCGGCCGCATCACGAGCATCCGGGACTTCGGCATCTTCGTCGATATCGGCGGCGCCGATGGCCTCGTGCACCTCTCGGAGCTTTCGTGGGAGCGCACGCCGCGCTCTCCGGGCGACCTGTTCAAGGTCGGCGAGGAAGTCCCCGTCTACATTCTTAAGATCGACCAGGAGGCGAAGAAGATCGCCCTCAGCGTCCGGCGGGCCCAGCCCGAGCGCTGGGAGGAGATGGTCTCCCGCTACCGCGAGGGCCAGATCGTCCCGGGCCAGGTTACGAAGCTGGCGCCGTTCGGCGCGTTCGTGCGCCTGGAAGGTCCGATCGAAGGGCTGATTCACATCAGCGAACTTGTCGACCGGCGCATCACCCACCCCAAGGAAGTCGTCGAAGAGGGCGACGTGGTGCCGGTCAAGATCGTCCGCATCGAGTACGAGCGGCACCGCCTCGGACTGAGCCTGAAGCAGGCCCGTGACTCCGCCGAGGAAGACGGCTGGGTATTCAGCGCCTCCGGTGGCACGACCGACGCGCCGGCCGAAGCGCTGGAGAAATTGGGTCTAACGGAGATGCCCAAGCGCGCGCCCCGCGACGATGCCGAAGTGGCCGACGATGCCGTCGCTGAAGCCGTCGTCGCAGCGGTTGCCGCCGAGGAGGAAGTGGTCGAGGCGGTTGAGGCCGAAGCTGTCGCGGAGGAAGAAGTCGTTGAAGCCGTAGTTGCGGAAGCTGTCGCCGAGGAGGCTGTGATCGAGGCCGTTGAAGCCGAAGCCGTCGCGGAGGAGGCCGTCGAGGAAGCGATCGAGGCCGCCGCTGTCGCGGAGGAGGCCGGCACCGAGGAGGCAGAGGCGGCGGCAGAAGAAGCGGCAGAGATCGCCGAGGAAGCAGTCCTGGAGGCCGCTGCCGCAGAGGTGGTTGCCGAGGAAGCGGTGGCAGCGGCGGTCGTGGAAGAGATAGAAGCTGAGGAAGCGGTGGCGGAGGCGGTGGTCGAAGAAGCAGAGGCAGTGGAGGCAGTGGAAGAAGCCGTAGAGGCAATCGAAGCTGCGGAAGAGGCAGTGGAAGTAGCCGCTGAAAGTGAAGAATCTTCGACCGACGAAAGTGCAACGGAGGTTGAGGAAGCCCCGGCTGAGGCCGAGGAATCCGATCCAGACGTATCTACTGAAGAGGACTCATCGATGGAGCAAGGTATCGAGGCCGCGTCGGAAGGCGCAGCCTCCGATGTAACGGAAGACGCTTCCCCTGCGTTGAATAAATCAGGGACGAGTGGGGACTAGAAGGCAAGATTGTTTTCCACGCTCACGTGGAAGGGAGTAAGCAGGGATGGCCGATAGGTTCGACAAGTTCACCGAGAGAGCGCGGCGCGTCCTTACTCTTGCCCAGGAAGAGGCCCTCCGCTTCAACCACAACTACATCGGCACGGAGCACCTCCTTCTCGGACTGGTTCGTGAAGGAGAAGGCGTCGCTGCCAAGGTCCTTGCGAACCTCGGCGTCGAGCTGAACAAGGTCCGCTCCGCCGTCGAGTTCATCATCGGCCGCGGCGACCGCGCGGTGATGGGTGAGATCGGTCTTACCCCTCGCGCCAAGAAAGTCATCGAACTGGCCGTGGATGAGGCTCGCCGCCTCGGCCACCACTACATTGGTACGGAGCACCTGCTACTCGGCCTCGTACGCGAGGGCGAAGGTATCGCCGCAGGCGTCCTCGAGTCGCTCGGCGTCAGCCTGGACAAGGTCCGCGCCGAGGTCACCCGCATTCTTTCGCAGAGCATGCCGCAGGGCGCAGCCCAGGGCGGTCGCGCTGCCACCCGGACTCCCACCGTCGACCAGCTCGGCATCGACCTGACGGCGGCCGCGCGGGCCAGCAAGCTGGACCCCGTCATCGGCCGCGACAAGGAGATCGAGCGCGTCGTCCAGATCCTGTC
>DAINRO010000004.1:52853-57474 GCA_036741795.1 Chloroflexota bacterium | reverse complement strand
TGGACCCCGTCATCGGCCGCGACAAGGAGATCGAGCGCGTCGTCCAGATCCTGTCACGCCGCACCAAGAACAACCCGGTGTTGATCGGGGAGCCGGGCGTCGGCAAGACGGCCATCGTGGAGGCTCTCGCCCAGCGCATCGTCAATGGCGAAGTGCCGGAGATGCTCCTGAACAAGCGTCTCGTCACGCTGGACATCGGCTCGCTGGTCGCTGGAACGAAGTATCGCGGCGAGTTCGAGGAGCGGCTGAAGAAAGTCATCGAAGAACTGAAGAGCTCGCAGAACTGCATCCTGTTCATCGACGAGATGCACATGCTGGTGGGCGCCGGCGCCGCCGAGGGCGCGGTGGACGCCGCCAACATCCTGAAGCCGTCGCTGGCTCGCGGTGAACTCCAGTGCGTGGGCGCCACGACCCTGGACGACTACCGCAAGCACATCGAGAAGGACTCGGCGCTGGAGCGCCGCCTCCAGCCAATCACGGTCGATGAGCCCTCCATCGAGGACACGATCCTGATCCTCAAGGGTGTCCGCTCTGGCTACGAGGAGCACCACGGGCTGACGATCACCGACGAGGCTCTCGAAGTGGCGGCGGAACTGGCGAGCCGGTACGTGCCGGACCGCTTCCTGCCCGACAAGGCGATCGACCTCGTGGACGAGGCTGCGTCTCGCGTCCGCATCAAGCGCTCCTACGCGCCACCTTCCGTCCAGGAAGCGGCGAAGGGGCTAGACGCCTTGCGCCGGGAAAAGGAAGAGGCGATCCAGCAACAGCAGTACGAGCAGGCCGCGGAGCTACGCGACAAGGAAGTTCGGCTGCAGGAGAAGCTCGAAGGGCTGTCCGACGGGTGGCAGGCGGAGCAGGAAGAGGCGGACAAGCCGATCGTCGACGGCGAAGACATCTGCGAAGTCGTGGCGATGTGGACGGGCATTCCCGTCACCCGCATCGCGTCCGAAGAGTCACAGCGGCTCCTCCACATGGAGGACGTCCTTCACGAAAAGATCGTCGGCCAGGACGAGGCGATCCACAGCATCTCCAAGGCTGTGCGCCGCGCCCGCGCCGGGCTCAAGGACCCGCGCCGGCCCATCGGCGTGTTCATGTTCCTCGGGCCGACCGGTGTCGGTAAGACCTACCTGGCGCGCGTCCTCTCCGAGTTCATGTTTGGCAGCGAAGACGCGATGATCAAGCTCGACATGTCGGAGTTCATGGAGAAGCACAACGTCTCCCGCCTCATCGGCGCCCCTCCCGGCTACGTCGGGTACGAGGACGCCGGCCAGCTCACAGACACGGTGCGCCGCAAGTCGTACTGCCTTGTCCTGCTGGACGAAATCGAGAAGGCGCACCCGGAAGTGTTCAACATGCTCCTCCAGATCTTCGACGACGGCCACCTGACGGACGCCAAGGGCCGCAAGGTGGACTTCCGCAACACGATCCTCATCATGACCTCCAACGTCGGCTCCGACCTCCTGCGCAAGGACTCGAGCCTCGGGTTCTCCATCCAGCGGGACGAGGTCGCGGCGGCCGCCGACCAGCACGCGAAGATGAAGGAAAAGGTGATGAACGCCATGAAGAACGTCTTCCGGCCGGAGTTCATCAACCGCCTGGACGCGACCGTTGTCTTCCACTCCCTGACCAAGGAGCACATCCGCGAGATCGTCGAGAACGAGATGAAGGGTGTCGAGACCCAGTTGAGCCTCAAGGGTGTCACCCTGGAGATGACCATCGAGGCGCTCGACTGGATCGGCGAAAAGGGATTCGATCCTGTCTTTGGTGCCCGGCCGCTACGCCGCGTCATCCAAAACGAGATCGAAGACCGGCTTTCAGAGGCCCTGCTCGAAGAGCGCTTCGCGGAAGGTGACAAGGTGAAGATAGACGTCCAGAACGACGAACTGGTCCTCACCAACGTCTCCGAACCCGCCCTGGCTTAACACAAAAGGTCGAACTCTAGAATATCGCCTTACTGGGTCGGATCACTGTTTCCCACAACCTTGTGCTGCTGTGCCGTCGTCGTAACGCGGCGGGTTTGACACAATCCGTCTGGAATGACGGCGCGAAGCAACTTCCGCAGAACTAGGGAGCGGGTCGAAGGACTACTCGAACTCAACCGTCAGCTGAGCATCCGGGGAAGGCCCCTGCGTGCGCACTCAGATGTTTTACGCGCGGCGATCGTCCTTAGCCTGGGCGCACTTGACGCAGCCATCGCCGACGCGATCGTCGAGGCGGTCCCGGAAGCATCGAGACGAGGAAAGCTGGGCCAGCAGGTAGCTGATTGGCTGGTCAAGGACGGGAAACAGATTCTGCCAATTCTCGCCCATTCCAACCCGCACCAGGAAATCGCGGAGTTCGTGAGGGACAAACTCGCAAAGACGACCTTCCAGCGGACCGCAATGATAGAAAACAACCTCCATGCTATTCTCGGAGTGAAGGATCCCTGGCCGTCGGCGGCGAAACGGCTTGGGCCACCAAGAGTCAAAGCTGACGATCTAAAGAAGTTCTTGGATGAAGTTTCGGAGCGACGGAACCAGATCGTCCATAAGGGCGACATTAAGACGGGCGACAGATCTCCGGAAACCATTACTCGTGATTGGGTGGAACAGCGTCTTGAATACGTTTGGGCGACCGGAGAGGCGATCTGCGACCAAATTAGTGATGCGTACGGGCCGAAACGGGGCCGACCCAAGAAAAGTGGCTAAGCGCAGAACTCGGCCGGTTCACGAGCTGCACCCGTGTCCACATAGCCGTGCCACCGGCCCCTCGCTAATGCCCTCCGCCCTCTGAAACAATGCGTGGCATGACCACCCGCACTCCCAGACATTCACGCGAGCGCTCCAACTTCGCCTGCAAAGAATGCGGCAACGAGACCGCGAAGTGGGCCGGGCGCTGCCCCGCCTGCGAGGCGTGGAATACGCTCGTCGAGTGGACGCCCGCATCCGGCCGGGCCGCCGCGCGGACAGGCGTCGCCACGGACGTCGTGGATATCGGCGCCGTTGTCTCCGAGGATGGCGCTCGGCAGCCGCTGGGGATTAGCGAGTTCGACCGAGTCCTCGGCGGTGGGATAGTTCCGGGCTCCCTCGTTCTAATCGGCGGCGATCCCGGCATAGGCAAGTCGACGCTTCTCCTCCAGGCCGCGGGTGCTTTGGTGGGCGCTGGCAAGACCGTGTTCTACCTCGCCGGAGAGGAGTCGGCCTCGCAGATAAAGATGCGCGCCGAGCGCCTCGGCATCACGGGCGGAAACCTCCTCCTCTACCCCGGCACTAACCTCGACGACGCTCTCGGCCGGGCCTCCGATCTGCTCCCCGCCGCGCTCATCGTCGATTCCATCCAGACCGTGCACACGGCAGAGGGAGGTGCGCCCGGCTCCCTCTCTCAGCTCCGTGAATCGACGATGACGCTCATGCGCTGGGCCAAGGACACCGGCATCCCGGTCTTCGTCATCGGCCACGTCACCAAGGACGGCGATATCGCCGGCCCGCGTCTCCTCGAGCACATCGTCGACGTCGTCCTCTACCTGGAAGGCGACCGCTTCAGCGCCTACCGGTTGCTGCGGGGCGTCAAGAACCGCTTCGGCTCGATCGACGAAGTCGGCGTCTTCGAGATGGCGGGCGACGGCCTCCGCGCCGTGGACAACCCCTCTGAGGCCTTCATCGCCGAGCGCGGACAGGGCGCCGTCGGATCCTGTGTCGTGCCGACGCTGGAGGGCAGCCGGCCGGTGCTGGTCGAGGTGCAGGCCTTGACGAGCCCAACTGTCGCGCCGGTGCCTCGGCGTATCGTAAACGGGCTGGACTCGAGCCGCGTTCAGTTGGTCGCCGCCGTGCTCGGGCGGCGGGCTGGAGTGCCGCTCGCCGGGCAGGACATCATCGCCAGCGTCGTCGGTGGCCTGCGCATCAGCGAGCCGGCAGCAGACCTGGCGCTGGCGCTTGCTATCGCCTCATCACACCGCGATAAGCCGCTCCCGGCGGACATCGTCGCGCTGGGCGAGGTCGGGCTGACGGGGGAACTGCGGTCAGTGACACACCTGGAGCGCCGCCTCAACGAGGCCGAACGTCTTGGCTTCAAGCGCTGCATCCTGCCGGAATCGACGCTGCAGCGCCAGCGCCCGAAAATAGGTCTTGAGCTGCTTCCTGCTGCCTCGCTGAAGGATGCAATCAAGCTCGCGCTCACTGATGATGAGCCCAGTTTCGAGGGCGATTTGCCTTGAAACCATTGGCATTTGCTTTGCGTTTGCTAAGATAGAACAGGTTAATTTTCGTAACCACGGAGTAACAGCCGCACCGCCGCATGAATACCCTGCAGGGACTGACCATACGTTTCGGCCTACCCGGCCGCTTTCGACGGCTCTCTTCGCTAGAGACGCTGTTTCTTATCGCCCTCGCGCTGATCCCGATTCTTCTCTATCTCCCCTTCCTCGGGTTACCGTTTGAGCGCGACGAGGGCGTGTACGCGACCGTCGCCCAGGGCATCCTCGACGGCAAGGTCCCCTACCGCGACCTGTTCGACAACAAGCCGCCGCTCGTCTACGCCTGGTACGCCGTCAGTTTTACTCTTTTCGGCGAGACCGTAGTTGCACCACGTATCCTCGCGGCACTGGCCCTTTCAGTAACGGCGGTGCTCCTCTACCAGCAGGCGC
>DAINRO010000004.1:51545-52753 GCA_036741795.1 Chloroflexota bacterium | reverse complement strand
ATCCTCGCGGCACTGGCCCTTTCAGTAACGGCGGTGCTCCTCTACCAGCAGGCGCGCCTCGCGCTTCCGAAGGGCGCCGCCTACACCGCTGCTATTCTCTTCGCAATCTCCACCGGCCTCCCCTGGGTCGCTCTCCACGCCAACACCGAGGCGTATCTTCTCCTGCCACTGGTCGGTTCTCTGTTCGCGTTTACCCGGGGCATGAAGGACGAAAAGCTCGGCTGGTTCTTACTTGCCGGCCTCCTCGCTGGCCTGGCGATGATGACCAAACAGGTCGCCATGTGGAACCTGCTTGCGCTGGCGATGGTGACGCTTGTATGGCAGCACAAGACCTACGGCTGGAACTGGCGTGCGGTGGCCCCGGTATTCTGGTTGTTCGCGGGCACGCTCATCAGCCTTGCGGCCGTGGCGCTGCCGTTTGCGCTCACGGGTTCACTCGACGACTTCCTCTACGCGAACCTCTCCTACAACTGGGTCTACGTGCGCCTGATTACCTGGGCGGAACGCCTCGAATACATGGGCGCGATCATCTTCTTCCTCGCCGTCGCCGCGCCGTTCGTCGCGGGCGCCCTTGCCGGGCTCGTCGTGATGTTCCGACGTCGCGCGCAGGCAATGGACTACGTACTGATACTCTGGGCCATCGCCTCGGCTATCGGTGTGGCCTCAGGTGGCCGCTTTTTCCCGCACTACTTTCTCCAACTCATGCCTTCGCTCGCAGTTCTTACCGGAATCGTTATTTACGACCGCTTCGCCAACGGCGGCAATCACACCCTTAGTCGTCCCGCATGGATCATCGCCACGCTTCTTATCGTGATCTCTGTTGGAACCACCACCGTCGTCTACCTTGCCCCCAGGCAGGCCGAGCAGCAGCTTGTCGAGAAGGTCTACTTCCAGAAAGAGTGGGAGGAGTCGAGCCAGGAATTGGGCGCCTATCTCAAGGTCAGGACAGGACCTGACGACCTTATCTTCAACTACGGCCGCGAATCACAGGTCTATTTCTACGCCGACCGACAGCCCGCAATCCCGTACTTCTATGACTGGTATGTGCACTACGAAGAAGACGGAATGCAGAAGGTCATGGCGGGCCTCCGCGAAAGCCCGCCAGTATACTTCGTCGACTCCAACCAGGCGCCGCTTTTCCCGGATTGGGAATCGGCCCACCCGCCGGAACTACGCGAGTTCCTTGACGAGAACTACGACTACGCCGG